>CANSLE010000175.1 GCA_947647645.1 uncultured Microbacterium sp. | reverse complement strand
CGCGTTGGCGCCCTGACTGCGACCGCCGCCGCCCTGGCCGCGCCCAGCCTGCTCCGTCTTCGGCGCGGGGGCCACGTACGGGGCGACCTGGCCGACGAGGGCGGAGACCTGCGGGGAGGTCGGCGTCACGGGGACGGGGGTGGCGGTGATCGCGGCCTTGCGGAGGAGGTCCTTGACGTCCCTCTCCTGACCGGGCAGCACGAGCGTGACGACCGAGCCCTCGGCGCCGGCGCGGGCCGTGCGACCGGAGCGGTGCAGGTACGCCTTGTGCTCCATGGGCGGGTCGACGTGGATGACCAGCTCGACGTCGTCGACGTGCACGCCACGGGCGGCGACGTCGGTCGCGACCAGCACCTTCGCGGCCCCCGAGCTGAAGGCGGCGAGGTTGCGGTCACGGGCCGGCTGCGACAGGTTGCCGTGCAGGTCGACCGCGGGGATGCCCTGCGAGGTCAGCTGCTGCGCGAGCTTCTTGGCGTGGTGCTTGGTGCGCATGAAGAGGATGCGTCGACCGGTGCCGGACGCGAGGGTGCGCACGAGCTCCTTCTTCTCCTCGACGCCGCCGACGTGGAAGACGTGGTGGGTCATCGCGGCGACGGGCGAGTGGGCCTCGTCGACCGAGTGGAGGACCTCGTTCTGCAGGAAGCGCTTCACGAGCTTGTCGACGCCGTTGTCCAGCGTCGCGCTGAAAAGCAGGCGCTGGCCGTCGCGCGGCGTCTTGTCGAGGATGCGCGTGACCGAGGGCAGGAAGCCGAGGTCGGCCATGTGGTCGGCCTCGTCGATGACGGTGATCTCGACGGCGTCCAGCTTCACGAAGCCCTGCGAGATGAGGTCTTCGAGGCGGCCGGGGCAGGCCACGACGATGTCGACGCCGGCCTTGAGGGCGGCGACCTGACGGTTCTGGTTGACGCCGCCGAAGATCGTGGTGGTCGTCATCCCGTACGCGGCCGCGAGGGGTTCGAGGACCGCGTTGATCTGCGTCGCGAGCTCGCGGGTCGGGGCGAGCACGAGACCGAGGATCCGTCCGGAGCGGCGCGCGCCGCCGGCGAGAGGTCCGCCGAGGCGCGCGGCGAGGGGGATGGAGAAGGCGAGGGTCTTGCCCGAGCCCGTCTTTCCACGACCGAGCACGTCGCGACCGGCGAGCGTATCGGGCAGGGTGTCGACCTGGATGGGGAAGGCGGTGGTCTTGCCGTCCTTCGCGAGGACGTCGAGCAGGGGGGCGGGCACGCCGAGCGTGCCGAAAGTGATGTCAGACATAGTGGTGTTTCTGGGCGGTGATACCCGGATCGGTGGCCTCTGCGCGGATGCGCACAGGGTCGCCGTACGAAGAATGTCAGCCGATCATCCGGTCACAGCCGGGCGGCGAGGGAAGCGTTCTACGACGCGAGCGCGCCAGTTCGGCGCAGCAAGTGTCTTCAGCCTACCAGCCCCCGGCCCCGACCCCACCTCTGAGCCCTCTGATCCCACCCGCAGGCCGCTCAGGAGGCGAAACGGTCGGTCGCGTCCCGCAAAGCACGCGCGATGCCCGGCTCGGATGCCGCGTGCCCGGCGTCGTCGACGACGACGAACTCCGCCTCCGGCCACGCGCGATGCAGATCCCATGCCGTCATCAGGGGGGTGCAGACGTCGTACCGGCCCTGCACGATGACCGCGGGGACGCCCCGGATTGCACCGACGTCCTCGATGAGCTGCCCTTCGCGCAGCCAGCCGCCGTTGAGGAAGTAGTGGTTCTCGATACGGGCGAACGCGACGGCGGTGGCGGCGTCGGTCATGGATGCGACGAGGTCAGGGTCCGGATGCAGCGTCAGGGTGGACATCTCCCACGTGGTCCAGGCGACCGCCGCCGGCTCGTGGACGGCGGGGTCCGGATCGGTGAGCCGCCGGTGATACGCCTCGATCATCCGCGAGCGCTCGAGCACGGGGATCGGCGCGAGATAGGTCTCCCACACATCGGGGAAGATCGCGGACGCCCCACCCTCGTAGAACCACTCCAGCTCGTGGCGGCGCAAGGTGAAGACACCCCGCAGGACGAGCTCGGTGACGGCGTCCGGGTGGCTCTGGGCGTACGCGAGGGCGAGCGTCGAGCCCCACGAGCCGCCGAAGACCTGCCACCGGTCGATGCCGAGATTCCGCCGCAACAGCTCCATGTCGGCGACGAGATGCCACGTCGTGTTGTATCGGGGGTCGGCCTCGGACGTGCTCATGTGCGGCGTCGACCTGCCGCAGCCGCGCTGGTCGAACAGCACGATGCGGTACTTCTCCGGGTCGAAGAAACGCCGGTGCCACGGCGACGTGCCGCCGCCGGGGCCGCCGTGCAGGAAGACGACGGGCTTGCCGTCGGGGTTGCCGGACTGCTCCCAGTACACCCGTTGCCCGTCTCCGGCGAGCAGGAAGCCGCTCTCATAGGGCTCGATCGCCGGGTACAGGATGTCGTCGAGGTGGGCGGGTCCGTTCACAGTTCTCCTTCCGACACCGCGAAGGCGTCACCCTCACCGAGACCGTCGCGGTATCCGTCACCCGCCCCGGCCCCTGGTGAAGGCCATCACTCACCGTACCGTCAGCGGGCGTGCCCCCGTAGGCTCGACGCATGGATGCCACGACAGTCACCGTGACGGGAGCCGGCGGACAGATCGGCTACTCCCTGCTGTTCCGAATCGCGGCCGGCGACATGCTCGGCCCCGACCGCGCCATCCGTCTGCGCCTGCTGGAGATCCCCCAGGGGCTGACGTCGGCCGAGGGCACCGCGCTGGAGCTGCAGGACTGTGCGTTCCCGCTCCTCGCCGACGTCGAGATCACCGACGACCCCCGAGTCGCCTTCGACGGGGCGAACCTCGCCCTGCTCGTCGGCGCACGCCCGCGCACCGCGGGCATGGAGCGCATCGATCTCCTCGCCGCCAACGCCGGCATCTTCGGTCCGCAGGGTGCGGCCCTGGGCGAGGTCGCCGCCGACGACGTCCGGGTCGTCGTGGTGGGCAACCCCGCCAACACCAATGCGCTGATCGCCGCGGCATCCGCACCCGACATCCCCGGTGAGCGCTTCGCCGCGCTGACCCGGCTCGACCACGACCGCGCGCTCGCTCAGCTGGCGGTCGCTCTCGACGCGCCGGTGTCCGCGTTGGACGGGGTCGCCATCTGGGGCAACCATTCGGCGACGCAGGCGCCCGATATCGGGCACGCGACCGTCGATGGGCGCCCTGTGCTCGAGGTGTTGGCGACGCGGCTCGGCGGACCGGATGCCGCCGCCGCATGGCTCGAGGACGAGTTCGTCCCGCGGATCGCGAAGCGCGGCGCGGAGATCATCGCCGTCCGCGGCTCGTCGTCCGCGGCGTCGGCAGCCAACGCGGCGGTCTCGCACATCCGCGATCTGGTGCACGGGACCGACGGCGGCTGGACGTCGGCCGCGGTCGTATCGCACGGCGAGTACGGCGTGCCCGAAGGGCTGTACTCGTCGGGCCCGGTGACCAGCGACGGCACCGACTATCGTCTCGTGGAGGGAATGGAGCTCGACGGGCGGGTGCGCGCGCGGTTCGAGGCGTCGGTCGCCGAGCTCGTGGCTGAACGCGACGCAGTGCGCGCCCTCGGCGTGATCTGAGCCTTCGGTGACCGACCTCACGTGGCTGATCGCGGGCATCGCGATCATCGGCATCTCGACCGTGCTCGCGAGGCGACTGGGCGTCGCCGGCCCGCTGATCCTCGTCGCGATCGGCCTGTTCGCCTCGCTGCTGCTGCCGAAGTTCTCGGTCCCGCCCGAGCTGATCCTCGTCGGCATCCTGCCCCCGCTGCTGTACGCGTCGGCGGTGCGACTGCCGGCGATCGAGTTCCGACGGGATGCGGTGCCGATCGCGGGGCTCGCGGTGATCCTCGTCGTCGTCAGCGCGCTCGCCCTCGGCACGCTCTTCTTCTTCGCGATCCCGGGACTCGACTTCGCCCTCGCGGTCGCCCTCGGTGCGATCCTCAGCCCCACGGATGCCGTGGCCACGTCCATCGCCAAGAAGCTCGGCATCTCGCCCCGGGTCATCACGATGCTCGAGGGCGAGAGCCTGCTGAACGATGCGACGGCGCTCGTCCTGCTGCGCAGCGCCGTTGCGGCATCCGCGGCCGGGTTCTCGCTCGGCGGCACCATCGGGGCGTTCGCCTGGGGCGTGTTCGTCGCGGTCGTCATCGGCGTCGGCGTGGGTCTGCTGACGCTGCGCGTACGGCGGTGGATCGGCGAGCCGGTCGCCAACACGGCGGTCGGCTTCATCGTGCCGTTCGTCGCCTACCTGCCCACGGAGCACCTGGGCGGATCGGGACTCGTGGCGGCGGTGGCAGCGGGCATCACGACGGCCCAGGGCGCCGCGCGATGGTCGACGCCCGAGCAGCGGGTGTCGGACGAGCTCAACTGGCACACGCTCGAGCTGCTGCTCGAGGGCGCGGTCTTCCTGATCATGGGCCTCGAGCTGCGCGACATCGTCACCGGGAACATCGACAGACACGACGGCGTGGGGATCGGCATCACGCTCGCCCTCGCGGCGCTCGCGATCGTGCTGGCCGTGCGGGCGCTCTACGTCTCCGGCTTGGTGGTGCTCATCGGCCGGCGCGCGCGGAGGATGCAGCGCGACCGTATGCAGGAGTTCAGCGATCGGCTCGATGCGTTCGATCCGGAGACGGGCGATCTGCGCGAGCTGCGACCGCCGAGGGAGGAGCGCTCCGACCGGGAGAGCGCCCGACCCGGCCTGCTCGGGCGCACGGCCCGCGGCACCGCACGGCGGGTGGCACGACGTCTCGCGCGTCGTTCGACGAATGCCACCTCCACCCAGCAACGCGTGGAGGGGCTCCGGGCGCGGGTCGGACGGCTGCTCAACGACATGGACTACTACCAGGAGTCGCCCCTGGGGTGGAAGGACGGCGTCGTCATCGTCTGGGCCGGTATGCGCGGGGTCGTCACGCTCGCCGCCGCCCAGACGCTCGAACCGGGAACGCCCGCACGCGAGCTGCTCATCTTCATCGCGTTCGTCGTCGCGCTCACGAGCCTCATGCTGCAGGGGCTGACCCTGCCGTGGGTCATCCGCCTGCTGCGCATCCCCGCCTCCGCCGGCGACGGCTCCAGCGGCGAGGAGCGCGACCGCCTCGACGACGAGCTGCGGCAGGCCGCACTGGCGCACCTGCGCACGCCCGGCCTCACCGACTCGACGGGCCGACCGTTCCCCCCGGAAGTCCTCGCGAAACTCGCCGAGCGCATGAGCGCGCCCCCCATCGAGGCGCCGGAGATCAGCAGCGCCGGTGTCATCGATCTGCGGATCTCGCTGATCGAGGCCATGCGTGACCATCTCGTCGACGTCTCCCGTGAGGGCTCGTACTCGTCCGCGACCCTCCGGCGCGCATTGGCACGACTGGACGCTGACCAGCTCAGCATCCAGCTGCGTCGCGACGACGAGGACTGAGCGGCGGGTCGGGCGCACGTGTCCTGCGCGTATCGGCACCGTGGGACAGAATGGATGCCGTGAGCACCGATCAGCCGGACGACCAGCGCGCCCCCGCCGACTACGCGGAGTCCGTCGCGCTGCCGGCCGTCACGTCGGCGGTTCCCGTCGCCGTGTCCGGAATGGACTGGTGGGCCGCCCGCCCCGCCGGCTCACGCCTGGTGGGGCTCGTCGTC
>CANSLE010000174.1 GCA_947647645.1 uncultured Microbacterium sp. | reverse complement strand
GAGAACGGCCGGCGCCTCGTTTGTCGTACCCAGCAGCGTCAGGCCCACGGCGCTGATTGCGAGCGCGGCGAGGAGCGGCGTCACGCGGCCGCTGCGGTCGGACAGCGCCCCGGCCGCCCCGGAACCGATGAGCTGGGCCACTGCGCCCGCCGAGAGCAACAGCCCGATGACTCCGACCGCGTAGCCGACGGAGGCGAGCTGCAGCGGCATGGTGGTCGTGCGCATCCCGTAGAACACCCACCCCCCGACCACCTGGCAGACCACCGCCGCGGCGAAGAGACGATCGCCGAGGAGCGAACGGCGCCGCCGTGATCCCCCGGACGGGGCGTCCGCGAACGCCGACTCCGGAGCGACGACGGCCGGTGACGCCGTGATGTCACGCGCGCCCCGGAGGAGCGCCAGCGCGGCGACGGATGCCACCCCCAGCGCACCTCCGTACACGAGGAGCGGCAGACGCGGATCGAGTACCGCGAACAGGCCTCCGACGGCAGGGCCGGAGACCGTGCCGAGAGCGGTCGCTCCGGCGAACACACTCATCGCACGACCACGCGCCTGTGCGGGAGCGAGGGCGAGCAGCAGCGCGGACGAGGCGATCGTGAACGCGGCGCTGCCCGCCCCGCTCAACGACCGGAAGAAGATGAACCCGGCGTAGTCGGTCGCCACGGCGGCGATGATGCTGCAGACGGCTTGGAAGATCAGCCCCACCCAGAGCACGGTCCGCAGCCGCACAGCACCGAGGAAGACGGTGAATCCGAGGTTCGTGACGAGACGCGCGAGGGCGAAGCCGCTGATGGCGAAGCTCATCAACGTCGTCCCGGCACCGAGCTGGGCGCCGAGGGCGGGCAACGAGGGGCCGATGACGCCGAAGCCCAGAGTGACCACGAAGCCGATGAACGACACCGTCAGTATTTCTCGGGGCAGTCTGCGTGCACCGCCGCCCTCGCTCCGGCGCACCGCTCAGCCCCTCGGTCGTCGGTGAACGATCACGGAGTCGCGTTCACCCGCGCGGGGGCGACTGGATGACCTGCAGCTCGGTGAAGCCGTACAGGCCCCAGGGTCCGTTCTCCACGCCCACACCGCTCCACTTGTGGCCGCCGAACGGAAGGTGCGGGAGCACCGCGCCGCCGTGGCTGTTGATGGACACCTGACCGCTGTCGATGCGGCCCGCGACCGCGTACGCCTCCTCGAGGTCGCTCCCCCAGACCGACGCCGTCAGCCCGTACATGCTGGCGTTGGCCCGATCGACGGCATCGTCGACGGATGAGTACGCCACCACCGGCAGCGCGGGGCCGAACTGCTCCTCGTCGACGATGCGGATGCCGTCGTCGACGCGATCGAGGATCGTCGGCTCGAAGAAGTACCCGGGACGGTCGATGCGCCGTCCGCCGGCGGCGGCCCGCGCGCCGTTGCTCAGCGCGTCGGCGACGAGCTCGGAGACGCGGTCGTACTGCGGCAGGTTGTTGATCGGCCCGAGTTGGGCGCCTTCCACGGTGCCCTCGTCGACGTGCACACTCCGCGCGATCTCGGCGAGCGCCTCGACGAGATCCGCGTGCAGGCTCTCGTGCGCGTAGACGCGCTTGGCCGCGAGGCAGATCTGCCCGTTGTTGCCGAAGGCGCCCCAGAAGAGCGAGGGAGCGATCGCGGCGACATCGGTCCCCGGCAGCACGACAGCGGGGTCGTTTCCCCCGAGCTCCAAGGTCAACCGCTTCAGGTCCTCGGCAGCGGCGGCGGCGACCTTCTTGCCGGTCGCTGTCGAACCTGTGAACGAGATCTTGCGCGGGACGGGGTGCGACGACATCGCGGCACCCAGGGGGTCGGTGCCGCTGATCACGTTGAGCACTCCGGCCGGCAGGACATCCCGCAGGACCGCCCCCATCGCGAGGGTGGTCAAGGGGGTGAACGGCGAGGGCTTGATCACCATGGTGTTCCCGGCGAGCAGCGCCGGGGCGATCTTCCACATCGCCAGAGCGATGGGGAAGTTCCACGGGGTGATCGCGGCCACGACGCCGAGGGGACGACGGAGCACCTCGGCGTAGCCGTTCTCGTCGTTCTGGACGATCTCCCGCGGGAGGTCGAGTTCCGCGTAGTAGCGCAGCCAGTAGGTGGCGGCGCCGATCTCCGCCAGCGCATCGTTCATCGGCTTGCCCTGCTCGGCGGTGAGGATCCCCGCCAGGGCGGGGGCAGCCGCATCGATCGCATCCGCGGCGTCCCGAAGAGCTGCACGCCGCCGCTGCTCGTCGTTCCGCCACGTCAACTGGGCGGTGCTGGCCGCGGTGAAGGCGTCGTCGAGCTGGGATGCGGAGATGTTCGGCGCGACGGCGAACGGCTCTCCCGTTGCGGGGTTGATGACCTCGAACGTGCCGGGAGTCGAGACCTCGCGGCCACCGATGGTGACGGTGGCAAGGTCGAGTCGCGGAGCGAGAAGTGACATGGGCTTTCCTTTCACGAAGCGATCTGGGCGGAGGTGGCGGGGGTCGAGAACAGGGAGAGGGCGTCAGTCCACGAGCCGCCGAGAGCGATGTGGCGGCGGTATTTCATGACCTTGCGCGGCTCGTTGAGGGTGGCCGCGCCGACCAGCCGCTCACCGGCGCGGAAGAGGGCGACGAAGTGTGCGCTGTCGCGGTCACCGAAGACGAACGAGACCTCGTCCGCGTCCGCCGTGCCGACGAACTGGATCCGTGAGCCGTACCAATCGCTCCAGAAGTACGGCACCGTCGCGAAAGGCTCGGCGTCCTCGGGGAAGAGCGCGTTGACGGCGGCTCGGCGGCCTTGGTCGGACGCGCTCGTCCAGTTCTCCAGACGCACGGTCGGGGTCGCGCCGTCGCCGGGAGCCGACCCGTTGGGCCAGGACACGACGTCGCCGGCGGCGTAGACGTTCGGCAGGGAGGTCGCCAGGCGGTCGTCGCAGAGCACACCCCCATCTGCGGCCAGTGCCACACCGCTGCGCTCGAGCCAGCGGGTCGCCGGCAACGCGCCGACACCGATGACCACGACGTCGGCCGGCACGGAGCGGCCGTCCGCGAGGTCGACGGCGCACACCCGGCCCGCGACGCTGCGAAACGCCGATACCGCTGCGTCGCAGAGCAGAGGAACGCCATTGCGTGCGTGCAGCTCCGCGAACACACCGCCCAGCTCGGTACCGACGGCGCGGACGAGGGGAACCGGTGCGCCCTCGACGATGGTGACGTCGACTCCCCTCTCGCGCGCCGACGACGCGAGCTCGGAGCCGATGAAGCCTCCTCCGACGACGACGAGACGCGCACCCGCCACCAGCTCCGAGCGGAGCCGTTCCGCGTCCGCGCGGGTGCGCAGGGTGTGCACCCCGCCGAGATCGTGGCCGAACGGCAAGCGACGCGGCGACGCTCCGGTCGCGATGATCAGTGCGTCGTAGCCGACGTCGCCCTGATCGGTGCGGACCACCGAAGCCGCGGCATCCAGGCCGGTCGCCGCCCGCCCGAGGAGCAGGCGCACCCCGAGCTCGTCCCGGAGCGCCTCGAGAGACCGGTACTCGACCGGGTCCTCGCCCGATGTGAGGAACGCCTTCGAGAGGGTAGGACGGTCGTAGGGAGCCGTCACCTCCTCTCCGATGAGCACGATCTCTCCGTCGAAGCCGTGCTCGCGGGCGCTCTCCACGGCACGGAGTCCGGCGACAGATGCTCCCACGACGGTGAGCCGGCGGGTCATGTCTCGCTGTCCTCGATGAGCGAGAGAGCGGCGGCGGGACACGATCGGACCGCTTCTCGAACGTCTCGTTCGTCGGCCGGCGACACGTTCTCCCGATGGAGGATCAGTTGCGCGTCTTCCCCGACTTCGAAGTAGTCGGGCGCCACCGACTCGCACAGACCGATGCTGCTGCACCGCGACCGGTCGAGGACCACTCGCAGGCCGCTCATGAGACCCTCGCCGGCAGATGCTTGACGCCGTTGATGAAGTTGCCGACGAGGAAGTCGGGCTCGCCGATCTCGATGCGGTCGGTGTTGTTCAGCAACTCGTTGAAGATCGCGCGCAGCTGCGTCTTGGCGACACCGTTGCCGAGGCAGTAGTGCACACCGCCGCCGCCGAAGCCGACGTGCGGCGATCGGCCGCGACGGAGGTCGAATCTCTCGGGGTTCTCGAAGACCGACTCGTCGCGGTTGCCGGAGCAGTAGAGGAGACCGACCTTGTCCCCTTCGGCGATGCGGACTCCCCTGATCTCGGTGTCACGCGTCGCGGTGCGGGCGAATGTCATCACGGGCGAGGCGTGCCGGACGAACTCCTCGATGGATCCGTTGATCCGCTCGTCGAAGTCCTCCATGAGCCACGCCCGCTGATCCGGGTTGGCGTCGAGTGACATCACCGTCCGCGTCGTGGTCTGCTTCGTGGTGTCGTTGCCCGCGACGCTCATCAGAACCATGAAGGCGCCGATCTCCTCGTCGGTCAGGCGCTTGCCGTCGACCTCCCCCTGCACGAGGTCGGTCATCAGATCCGTCGACGGATGCTTGCGCCGATGCGCGGCGAGGTCGGCCCCGACCTGATGGAGGAAGAACGCCTGCGACAGGCGATAGGACACGCTGTCCATCCCCTCCGGAAGCTCGACCGGATCCGAGTCGGAGACGAAGGCGTCCGCCGCCTGACGCACCGCCTGCTGCTGCTCTTCGGGGATGCCGATGAGATCGCAGACGGTCATCATGGGCAGGAGCGCGGCGACGTCGTCGACGAAGTCGATGTCACCGGCGCCACGCACACGGGCGACGATGCCGCGGGCACGCTCGACGATCTTGTCCGTCAGCCGTGCGATCGCCTTGGGGGTGAACGAGGCGCCCACCAGTCTCCGATAGACGGAGTGCTGGGGCGGATCCATCGCGAGGAAGAACGAGGCGAGCTGCTGGATCTCGATCGGCGAGGGGGCGATGCTGACACCGAAGCGCGAGACGAAGGTGTCGTTGTCGAGACTCACCGCCGTGATGTCCTCGGCGCGGCTGACAGCCCAGAAACCCTGTTCCCCGTGGGTGTCGTAGCCGGGCACCTCGAAGGGCACGTGCCAGGACACCGGGGCGTCGTGACGCAGGCGGCGGAACGATTCCTCTCGTACCTCGAAGGGCTGGCTCCAGAAGGCGAGCGAGGAGATGTCGATGTCCGTGGACACCGGGTGCGCGGTCGTGAAGGGTGCGAACATGGCGCGTCCTCAGTTGGGGGCGGAAAGCTGCAGGCGGCCGGAGAGGACGCCACCGGTCAGTCCGCCGTCGACGACGAGAGCATGCCCGTTGACCCAACGCGACTCGTCGGAGGCGAGGAAGATCACGGGGTCGGCGATGTCCGCGGCGGTGGCGTGTCGACCCACGATCGTGCGAACGCCATCGAGAAGGTCCTTGCCCATCGATTCCTCGAAGTCTCCGAGGATGGGGGTTTCGACGGGTCCGGGCAGAACGGCGTTGATCCGGATGCCTCGCTCCCCCAGCGCGATGCCCTGACCGTACGTGTAGACGGTGGCGGCTTCCTTCGAGAAGTTGTAGGCGTTGCCCTCCTGCGGGTGCGACGCGAACCACGCCGCCCCCTCCTCGAAGCTCGAGGTCGCCATGAGCTCGGTCAGCGCGGCGATACGCCCGGGCCACCCGCTACCCGCTGTCGAGGACACGATCACGACGGCGGCGCCGCGCGGCATCGAGGGCAGGATGGCTTC
>CANSLE010000173.1 GCA_947647645.1 uncultured Microbacterium sp. | reverse complement strand
GTGCGGCGCAGCGTCCGTACGGCCCCGGCGAGCCCGTCACCGAGCCCCGGCCGTGGCGACGGGCTCGACAGCTCCTGCGCGAGCGCGTGGTCGAACCAGTCCCACGCGCCGTCGGGCGCCTCCACGCCGGCGTCGTGCAGGGAGAGGAGCACCCCGGCGGTGCCGTGGGCGAGCGAGAATCCGGGCTCGGCGAACTGCGCGGGGTCACCCGGCCAGGCCCGGTCGATGCGGTCGAGCGTGGCATCCGCACGTAGCTTCGTCGCGATCGCATCGATGACCTCGTCGAGGGAGGATGCCGCGCCTTCGCCCCAGGCCTGCAGGACCCGGTCGGCGGTCGTGATCACGGTCGGGGGCAGTGCGAGGTCGTCGAGGATCTCGCCGGCCCACGCCCGATCGAGCCCGAACCGCTCCCTCGCCCAGCCGGTCAGAGTCGTGGCGGCGGCGGGGTCGAGGCCGAACATCGTCGTGAGCGGTGCGTAGACGAACACGCGGATGCACGCGAGGGCGTAGCGGTCCAGACGTTCGCCGCCGCGGCGATCGCGCGGCACGAAACCCGGTACGCCGATCGTCGCCGGCGTCTCCTCCTCCAGCCGACGCGCCATCTCGAAATCCAGCAGCACGACCCGGTCGTCGGGTGTGACGAGCACGTTGCCCGGGTGCAGATCGCCGTGCGAGTATCCGGCCGCGTGCACGGCATCCAGCGCCGCCTCGATCTGCCGTACGATCCGCGTCGCCCACTCGCGATAGGCCCGTCGCTGTGCGTCGGTCGACGATGCGCGCACGAGCGGATGCCGACTCACGACCGCCTGGTGGAGGGGGATGCCGTCGACGCGGTCCATGACGAGGAAGTGGTGTCCGTGGGTTTCGAGGGTGCCCCGTATCCGCACGACCGAAGGGCCCGCGATACGCCAGAGCGCCCGCGCCTCGTCGCGCAGTCTCGCGACGGCGTCGCGACCGTCGGGGGTGCGTCCCGCGTGCGGGCGCGCCTCCTTGAGCACGACGTGCGCGTCGCCGTCGATCGCCGCGTACACACCGCCGGCGTTGGAGTGGTGCAGCGCCGACACGATCCGCGGGAGCCCGGCGGGCGGGTCCGGGTCGAGCGCATCCTGCTGCGCCCGCAGGAACGGCGGGAGCGACACCCAGTCGGGCACGACGAACGACGTCGTCCGGATGTCTTCGACCAGCTGCCCGTCCGGCGCGCGCACGGCCGGCACGCGACGGCCGGCAACCTCGGTGAACTCCCGGACGAAGGCGCCGTATCGGACGGACAGCGGGCCGCAGTTCCACCGCAGATCGGACAGCACGTACGGTGCGGGCCGGCCGCCGACCAGACCGTCGAGGTCGACGAGTGTGTCGTGCAGCTCTGCTTCGTCAGCGGGGTACACGGTGATGAACTTCCCCGACGCCGACCTGTCGCCGTCCTTGCCGTCGACCTGCTGCAGCACGTCGCGGTGGGCCAGATGCTTGAAGGCGAGCCCCCGGTGGCGGCAGTAGCGCGACACCGCGGCGAGGGTCTCGACCGCATCCTCCGGCACCGCGCCCACGTGCACCTTGAACCCCTGGTCGGGCAGACGGGCCTCCGCCGGGTGCCAGTGCGACCAGTGGCCGTCTTCGCTGTGGCGCCAGCCCGACCAGTCGGCATCGGCCTCGACGGCGTACCGACCGTCGTCGGAGCGTGCGCTCAGGCGGGGTTCGTCGTAGAAATCCGGGTCGGCTGTGGCGAAGCGGGTGTAGAGCGCGTCCACGTCATCCTTCGGTCCGGCGTCGGGGCGGCGGAGGTGGCCGTCCCCAGGACGGCCGTGCCCATCTTGCCCCCCGGTGTCGCGGAGCGCGCGGCGCGAGGGATTGCCGGGTCGTGACGAGCGGATGTCGGCCGTGCGACCGCTCGGGTAACGATCCGCCCGCGGGAGTCCGGGGGGTGGCCGTCCGACGGCGGGGAGGTGACGTGGCGGGGACGAAACCGCACGTCGCGTGCGGTTTCGCGTGCGTCGAGCGCACGGCTGCTGAGCGCGCTCTCAGGCGGTGCCCCGGCCCCGGTTTCGTCCGAAAGGACGAACGGCGCGCCGGCCCGGGTGCCGGCCCGACACCGAGGGCACCCGAGTCGTCGAGGGTGTCCGGGACCCCGGGGGTCCCGCTTCCGAACCCGGACCTAGGAGCCCGTCGTGTCGAGTCGGTTGCGCGCCCCCCAGAGGGCCAGCTGTGTACGGTCCGACAGGCCGAGACGGCGGATGGCGGAGGCGACCTGGCTCCGCACGGTGTAGGGCGACAGCCTCAGCACGGCCGCGATCTCCTCGTTGGTCGTCTTCCCGGAGGCCAGCAGGGCCGTCACCCGTCGCTCCGCAGCCGACAGCGACGCGATCGCGGCCCAGTCGGGCTGCTCCTGGCGCAGCTCCGACAGCTCGCGCAGCAGCCGCGGGGTCAGTCGCGGCGAGACCGTCGACTCGCCGTCGAGGGTGCGCCGCACGATGTCGATGAGGTTGTCGGTCTCGTGATTCTTCAACAGGTACCCCGACGCGCCGGCCTCCATCGCCTCGACGACGAACCGGTCGCTGACGTCGCTGGTGAGCATGAGCACCTTGGGGCGCTTGCGGGTGGCCGCCTCGAGGATGAGGCACATCGCCTGCAACCCGTCCATGCGGGGCATGTGCAGGTCCATGATGATCACGTCGGGCCGGTCCGTCTGCGCGCGACGCACGGCCTCTTCGCCGCTGGCCGCCTCGCCGACCCACACGTTGCCGGCGTGCTCGAGTCGCATGCGCAGGCCCTGCCTCACCTTGCGGTTGTCGTCGACGACGAGCACGCGGATGATCTTGGCGCGGGGCATCAGCGTGCAGTCGCCGCGTGCGTCTCGACCTCGAGCACGGGTATCACCAGCTCCACGCTCCAGCCTCCCCCCGGCGCAGGGCCCGCCTCGACCGTACCGGTCAGCAGCCGGATCCTCTCGCGCAGCCCGTCCAGGCCCCAGCCGAGCCCGACGCCCTGGGCCGGCGCCCTCCCGTCCGCCGCCGCGTTCTCGACGCGCACGTACAGGTGCTGATCCTCCTTCGCCACGCTCACCCGCACAGACGCTCCGGGAGCATGTTTGGCGGCGTTGGTGAGCGACTCCTGGATGCCGCGATACGCGCTCGTCGACACCATCGCCGGCAGGTCGTCGAGATCGTCCCCGATGCGCGCGTCCACGCGCATGCCGCGGCGCCGCCAGTAGTCGATCAGGTCGGAAACCTGTGCAAGGTCAGGCGTGTGCGCCACGTGCTCCTCGCCCACCGCGCGGAGGTCGCGGAGTGCGGCGTAGAGGCTGGCGGAGGCGTATCGCCCTTCGAGCCGCATGTCCTCGATGAGCGCGAGCGCGCGATCGGGGTCACGCACGTCGACCTCGATCGCGGCGTCGGCGAGAGAGAGCAGCCCGGCCAGGTGCTGTCCGGCCACGTCATGCAACTCCTGCGCGATCGTCAGGCGCTCCTGAGTACGAGCCTGCGCGATCCGCTCCTCCTGGGCGCGCGCGGCGGCGGCGATCTCGGCCTGTGCCCGTTCCACCCCCCGAGAGCGGATGCCCCACCACGTGCCGAGGGCCGCGGCTCCCGCGACCGGGGCAATGAAGGCGACACCCTCCGAGGTGCCCCAGGCCAGGAGCACGCCGGTGGGAGAACCCGTCGACAGGGCCCATGCGAGCAGTCCGCCCAGCGCCAGAACGGTGACGAGGACGAGCCAGGCGGCGCTCGCGCGCCACGAGCTGCGAGACGTGAGCAGGAACATCGCGACGGCGACGACGAACGGCATCCCCGATGCCCAATTCGGAACGCCGAGGAGGATCATCGCGAGATAGAACGCGACGGTGGCCAGGACGGCGGCCTGCGGCAGGCGGGGCGCCATGAGCAGCGACGCGGACTGCAGGGCCGTGATGATGCCCGCCAGTGCGGCGACCGTGCCGAGGGGGAGCGGATGATTCCACGTGAACGACTCCGAGAGGATGCCGACGGTGGGTTTCATCAGCACCTGGATCGCCGTCGTGACGAACACGATCGTTGCGAGCGCGAGGATTGCTCGACGACTCCCGAGCACGCTCGTCAGCTTCCCGCTCGGCGACGGCACGCCGATCGCGGATGCCGTGGGCGCGCCCGATTCTGGGCGTGTGGGTCTCGCCATGACTCCTGCTTTCCGGGCCGGCACGATCATGATCTCACCGCTCGCGTACCTGCGTATGCGACGCCCGGTGACGGGGTTTCGTCCGTATTGACGAACTTTCCGACATTTCCGCCCGGGCATCCGCGCGACGGTGTGAGCCTCGGGAATCCGCGGGATTTCGCGGTTCGCTGCCGCGCGGACGGCGGTAGGACGAAAAATATGCGCGTCGACCCCGGGTCGGCAATCCCCGGCCGCACGAGTTCGTCCATTGTTCACTCTTGAGGAACCCGGCGTTTCGCAATTGGGCACCCTTCTCGCGGGTGGCATCCCACCCCGTCCGTCGCAGGCTATCCCCCGGGCGGCGAGGTGTGCCGCCATGGATTCAAGGGAAACCGCATGGCACAGCCGGGCACGCATCACGCGTCCCTCGACACCCGAGATGTCGAGACCGGAGAGGACCGTCCGCGTCAGCTGACGCGTCCGCGCAGCGTCTCGGACAACGTCTTCCGCATCGGCGCGCACGGGGGCGGGGTGATCGTGCTGGCGATCATGACCCTCGTCGGGGTCTTCCTCGCCGTGCGCGGCGCCGAGGCGCTCGCCGCGGCCGGTCCGTCGTTCTTCACGCAGCAGGACTGGGAGCCCAACTCCGGCCGGTTCGGCATCGCCGCGGTGCTGTTCGGCACGGTGACGATCGCGCTGATCGCGATCGCGGTGGCGCTGCCGCTGGCGATCGGCACGGCCACCTACATCTCCGAGTACGCCCCCGACGGCGTCAAGCGCTTCCTCATCGGCATCGTCGACCTGATGGCCGCGATCCCCTCCGTCGTCTACGGACTGTGGGGCATGTTCTGGCTCGAGGGCCAGATCATCCCCGTCTCGCAGTGGATCTCCACCTACCTCGGCTGGATCCCGATCTTCTCGGTGCCGCAGTTCGACCCGAGCAACCCGCTGGCCACCCCCACGGTCTTCACGGCGTCGGCGTTCCTGGCCGGGCTCGTGGTGGCGATGATGGTCGCGCCGATCGCGGCATCCATCATGCGCGAGGTGTTCAGTCAGGCACCCGTCGGCGAACGCGAGGGCGCGCTGGCACTGGGCAGCAGCAAGTGGGGCATGATCCGCAGCGTCGTCTACCCGTTCGGATTCGGCGGCATCATCGGCGGCACGATGCTGGGCCTGGGCCGTGCCCTCGGCGAGACGATCGCGGTGTACCTCGTGATCAGCCCGATCTTCGTCATCAACTGGCACGTGCTCGCCACCGGCACCAACTCGATCTCGTCGCTCGTGGCCCTCCGCTACGGCGAGGCGAGCCAGTTCGAGCTGTCGGGGCTCATGGCCGCGGGGCTCGTGCTGTTCCTGATCACCATGGCCGTCAACTTCCTCGCCGGCATCATCATCCAGCGCTCCCGTTCGGGCGCGGCGAGCTGAGGCATCCCATGACAACGATCCAGACCCCGCCCCGCCGCCCGCAGGCCGCGCCCGCGCCGCGGCGCACGTCGCTGCCGAGAAGGGATGCCGCAGCCCACGGCCCGCGTCCCGAG
>CANSLE010000172.1 GCA_947647645.1 uncultured Microbacterium sp. | reverse complement strand
GAGCGCCGTCGCCGCGTGGGCGCCCCCCGCGGACGCGCCGTCGCGGACGGGCCTCACGATCGACGCGAAGTACGCCGGCGGCGTGCCTGCCGGTGGCGAGATCTCGGCGTCGGGCGCTGGCTTCGCTCCGGGGGAGACCGACATCAAGGTCGTCGTCTACTCGACGCCCGTCGTGCTCGAGCAGTCGCTGACGGCCGACGGCAGCGGCGTGGCGACATGGCGCGGCCTGCTCCCGGCGACCTTGACCCCGGGGGAGCACACGCTCACGTTCCAGGGCAAGGACCTCGCGCTGGGCGCTCCCATCACGGTGCTCGCGCCGCTGGCCGTGAGCGGCTGCACCGTCCAGGATGCGTCGATCGACTGGGGCTTCAAGGAGTCGTTCCGTTCCTACATCTCCGGCTCGATCGCCCACGGCGAGTGGACGACGGCGGGAGGGGCCTCGTACGCCACGCCCGCCTTCCAGTGGCGTGCCGGAACCGGCACCGCCGATCTGGCGGCGATGAGCGGACAGGTCGACTTCCCCGGGACCGTGACGTTCACGGGTCACGGCGGGCTGCTACGGACCACCGTCGGCACCCCCCGCATCCGTCTCGTCGACAACACCCGGGCGCAGCTGCTGCTCGACGTCTCGGGAGTGACGATGGACGACGCGCTCGCCGGGCGTACCGACAACGTCGTCACGGTCAGCGCGGTGCCCTTCGTCGAGATCGACCTCGCTCGGACGCAGGTGACGCGCGATGGCGGCACGATCACCGTCACGGGGGCGCCGACGACGATCACGGCCGAAGGGTCCGCGGCATTCCCGAACTACCCGGCGGGCACGGCGTTCGATCCGATCGCCTTCTCCCTCACGGTCACCGACTGCGCCGCGCAGGCGCTGCCCGGCGACAACGGGGTCGCCGCGTCCGGCGCCTCCGCGGACGCCGAGGGGCCGGCGCTGCCGGTGTGGGGGTGGGTGCTGATCGGCGCCGTGGCGCTGCTGTTCGCAGCCGGGGGATCGGTCGTCACCAGCCTGGTGTCGCGGCGGCGGAGGGGCGCGGAGGCGTTGCGATGACGCGTGGGCGACGACAGAGTGGATGTCATGCCGATCCTCGCTCTCCTCGTCTTCGTGATCATGGTGCTGGCGCTGATCGACGCGATCACGCGCCGTGACGACCAGGTCCGCCACCTGCCCAAGTTCGCCTGGATCGTCTTCATCGTCCTGCTGCCGCTCGTCGGCTCGATCCTCTGGTTCGCCCTCGGGCGGGAGTGGGCGCCGGCGCCGGAGGCCATGAGTTTCGGCGACCCGCGACGGTGGTCGCGCGAGCGCGAGCCGGATGCCGCGGCATCCCGCCTGAGGGAGACGCGCAGCACGGAGCAGCAGCTCGCGGACCTGGAGCGTGAGGAGCACGCGGCCCGGCTCGAGGCGGAGATCCGCCGTCGCCGGGCGGCGCAGGAGGGCGGAGGCGCCTGACCGCGCCACCATCCTGTGCCGTGCTCGGGTCGTCGGTGAGAGCTACTTCCTCGTGATCTTCGACTGGATGGTGGACATCACCATCGTGTCGGCGAGCGTCGTCGTGTCCCCGACGTCGCGGCCCTCGGCCACGTCGCGCAGCAGGCGTCGCATGATCTTGCCCGACCGGGTCTTGGGCAACTCGGTCACGATGTAGACGTCCCGCGGCCGTGCGATCGGGCCGATCTGCTCGCCGACCCACCGGCGCAGGGTGTCGACGATGCCCTCCGCATCGTGGGCCTTGAGGAACGACTCCTTGAGCACGCAGAAGGCCACGACCGCCTGGCCGGTCGTCTCGTCGGACGCACCGACGACGGCCGCCTCGGCGACGGCCTCGTTGCCGACCAGGGCCGACTCGATCTCGGTCGTCGACAGGCGGTGTCCGGAGACGTTCATGACGTCGTCGACGCGGCCGAGGAACCAGACGTCGCCGTCCTCGTCGAGGCGGGCGCCGTCGCCGGCGAAGTAGAAGCCCTTGTCCTGGAACTTCTCCCAGTAGGTCTCGACGAAGCGCTCCGGGTCTCCCCAGATGCCGCGGAGCATCGACGGCCACGGCTTCGTGACGACCAGCAGTCCGCCGTTGCCGTTGCCGACGTGCGTGCCCTCGTCGTCGACGACGTCGATTCCGATGCCCGGAAGCGGCACCTGCGCGGAGCCGGGCTTCGTCTCGGTGACACCGGGCAGTGCGGAGACCATGATCGCGCCGGTCTCGGTCTGCCACCAGGTGTCGACGATGGGGGCGGCGTCGCCACCGATGATCGAGCGGTACCACATCCACGCCTCGGGGTTGATGGGCTCACCGACCGAGCCGAGCAGGCGCAGGGACGACAGGTCGAAGGTCTGCGGGATCTCGCGCCCCAGCTTCATGAACGACCTGATCGCCGTGGGGGCGGTGTAGAGGACCGTCACGCCGTACTTCTCGACCAGCTCCCACCAGCGGCCGGGGTGCGGGGTGTCGGGAGTGCCCTCGTAGAGCACCTGCGTCGCACCGTTCGCCAGCGGGCCATAGGTCACGTAGGAGTGACCGGTGATCCACCCGATGTCGGCCGTGCACCAGAACACGTCGCTCTCGGGGTGCAGATCGTGCACGACCCGGTTCGTGAAGGCGGCCTGCGTGAGGTAGCCGCCCGAGGTGTGCAGGATCCCCTTGGGCTTTCCCGTCGTCCCCGACGTGTAGAGGATGAAGAGCGGGTTCTCGGACGGGAACGGCTGTGCCTCGTGATCGGCGGATGCCGCGGGCACCACGTCGTGCCACCAGATGTCGCGTCCCGCGTTCCAGTCGACCTCGTTGCCGGTGCGGCGGACGACGAGGACGTGCTCGACCGTCTCCTGTGGCCCCGCTCCGCGGTCGCCGAGCGCCTGGTCGACGGCCGGCTTGAGCGGTGAGACGCGGCCCTTGCGGTAGCCGCCGTCCGCCGTGATCACGAGCTTGGCGCCCGCATCGTCGATGCGCGAGCGGAGGCTGTCGGCTGAGAAGCCGCCGAAGATGACGGAGTGGATCGCCCCGATGCGGGCGACGGCGAGCATCGCGGCGATCGCCTCCGGGATCATCGGCAGATAGATCGCCACCCGGTCGCCGGCGCGGACGCCGAGACCCTCCAGCACGTTCGCGGTGCGCGTGACCTCCTCCGTCAGCTCCGCGTACGTGATCCGGCGCTCGTCGCCGGGCTCGCCCTCCCACAGCAGCGCGACACGGTCGCCGTTGCCCGCCTCGACATGGCGGTCGAGGCAGTTGTAGGCGACGTTGAGCTCGCCGTCGGCGAACCACCGCGCGAACGGCGGGGCGGACCAGTCGAGCACCTCGGTGAACGGTCTGTGCCAGTGGAGGGCGCGGGCCTGCTCCGCCCAGAAGGACTCGCGGTCGGCTTCGGCCTGGGCGTAGAGGTCTGCGGTGGCGACGGCATCCCGCGCGAACTCGGGAGAGGGGGCGAACCTGCGGGTCTCGTTCAACAGGTGGTCGATCTGGCTGCTCATCTGCGCGCTCCTTTGCGGCGGGGACGGGACCGTGTCCCGGACGATTCACGAAATCTAGCGACGGCGGGCGCACCACACCACCTCCGGAAGTGGGGACAGTGCTTCCACCTATATATCGGTCTCGACACGCCGTTTCGGCTGGAGCGGGAGCACCTGGCTGCGTATGCTCGATCCGGCCGAACTTCGATTCAGGCAGCGCGACTCCCGACCACCCCCGATTCCGGGATGTCGCGTGGCGGCATCCCATCTCCCCCTATGGGATGCCGCCTTCACTCTTTCCCGGGAGGGCCGACGGAGGCTCCTCCCCAGATGCGCGACGACGCGCTCTGTCCACGGATGCCCGTGCGCGCCCAGACCTGCGGTGGCCGCGCCTCTAGCGTCGAACCATGTCCGAGCCGTTCATCGTCCGCCGCCGTCAGGCACGCGCGGCCCCGGAGGCCGTCCGGCGCTCCGGCGCGTTCGGCACGGACGGAGCGGGCGCACGTGCGCCCGCGGAACCGTGGAGCGACACCGCGACGTCGGAGTCGCCGGCACGCGCGGGCCTGCGGCGCTCGCAGCGGCGGAGGATCCCCGACCATCCCGCGCTCGATCCGCTCCGGCACCTGCTGAGCGATCCCGAGGTCACCGACGTGTTCATCAACGGCGTCGACGGTCTCTTCGTCGACCGCGGGCGCGGGGTCGAGCCGGTGGAGGGCTGGCAGGCGGCGGCCGACGACCTCCGATCGCTCGCCGTGGCGCTCATCGGCATCGGCGGACGACATCTCGACGACGCCACCCCCGTCGTCGACGTCCGCTGGGAGCACGGGGCACGGGTGCACGCGGTCCTCCCACCGGTCGCGTGCTCGGGCGCGGCCATCTCCATCCGCCTGCCGCAGATCGACGTCCCCGACCTCGACAACCTCGTGCGCAGCGGCCTCTGCGACGTCGTCACCCGCCGTCGCCTCGAAGCGCTCGTGACGACCCGTCAGAACGTCCTCGTCTCCGGCGCGACGGGGGCCGGCAAGACCACGCTGCTCTCGGCGCTGCTCGGGTGCGTCCCCGTCCACGAACGTATCGTGACGATCGAGGATGTGGCCGAGCTCCGCGTGCGCCACCCCCACCACGTGCGGCTCGAGGCGCGACAGCCCAACCTCGAGGGCGCGGGCTCCGTCTCACTCGCGCGCCTGGTCCGAGAAGCACTGCGTATGCGGCCGGACCGCCTCGTCGTCGGCGAATGCCGCGGGGAGGAGGTCCGCGAGCTCCTCACCGCGTTGAACACCGGGCACGATGGCGGCGCGGGCACGGTGCACGTCGGCAGCATCCGCGACCTGCCCGCCCGGCTGGAGGCGCTCGGCGCACTGGCCGGGATGGATGACCGCGCGATCGCCCGCCAGGTCGTGAGCGCCATCGGGGTCGTCGTGCACGTCGAGCGTGGAGGGGACGGCATCCGGAGGCTCGCGGGGTTCGCGCAGCCCGCCCTGGACGAGGACGGCCGGCTCCGCATGGAGACGATGACATGATCCGCCGACGCGTTGCGCCGACGGAGCCTGGGACCGATCCGGCGGCCACCATCCAGAAGCTCGCGGTCCTGCTCGAGGCAGGTCTCGCGCCCGGCCGTGCGTGGCAGGTGATGGCCGACAGCGGCGATCCTGTGGCGCGGCGTCTGACCGTGCAGACAGGGAGCGGCGACCTGGCGACGGAGATGCGGCGGCTCGGCGGAGCCTGGGCCGACGTGGCGGTCGCCTGGCGCGTCGCCGAGACCGTGGGCGCTCCGCTCGCGTCCAGCCTGCGGTGCTTCGCCGACGCCCTGCGCGCGGCGCAGGAGGCTCGCGACGACGTGGCGGTGGCGCTCGCCGATCCCGCGGCAACGGCTCGTCTCGTGGCCTGGCTGCCGCTCGTCGCGGTGCTGCTGGGCGTGGCCCTCGGATTCGACGTGACGGCGGTGCTCACGCAGCCGGTCGGGATCGTCTGCGCACTCGGTGGTGCGGCGCTGATGCTCGTCGCCCGTCGATGGACGGCGCGGATCGTCGCACGGGCACAGCCCGACGCGCGCCTCGCGGGTATCCCCGCCGACGTCGTCGCGATCGCCCTGTCGGGCGGCGTCTCCGTCGACCGTGCCCTCGCTGCGGTGCAGGATGCCGGGGCCGGCCAGGTCGACTCCGAGGTCGACGCGGTCCTCGCACTCTCACGGCGCGCCGGTGCGCCGGCCGTCGACCTCCTGCGC
>CANSLE010000171.1 GCA_947647645.1 uncultured Microbacterium sp. | reverse complement strand
CGACTCGCCCCGCGCGGCCAGCCTCGCGGCCTGCGCCGCCGCGTTTTCCAGCCGCATCTGCCGCCCGACCGCCGTCAGCGTGCCCGCGGTCAGCACGATGAGCAGGACGACCGCGGGCACGACGACGACGAACTCGGCGGTGGCCGAACCGCCGTCGTCGTGCCGGCGGATCATGCGACGGTGAGCGCGCGGCGCACGAGGTCGGTGAGGATGCCGCGGACCTCGTCGCTCCGCATGATCATGACAAGCAGACCCGCGAACGCGACGGCCGCCATCCTCCGACACCTCCCGCTGACTGACCGGGTGCGTCCACGTCCCGGTAGGTAGGGGTCGGGCGAGCCTGCGACGGACTGGTGTCGGACTCGTGAACCCACATGCGCGGGTCGATGATTCCGCTGATTGCCACAGACTCGGGCATTCCGGCAACGACGGGACCGGAGCACACCACGGACACCTGGAGGATGCGCACCACCTCGGCGCGTTCCGCCGCCGACAGGGTCTGCAGGCGACCGCGGGCGCGCTCCGCGAGGGCCGCCACATCGCGAAGCGCCTGCCCGCGTGCAACCTCCGAAGACACCAGTGCTTCGTAGCCCGCCAGGCGGGCTCGCGCGCCTTCAAGCTCCCGTTTCAGGTCTGTCACCACTGCTACCTGCCGACGCTCGTCCTCCGGCGTGTCAGCCAGCAACATGCCGCGTTCCGCCTTCGCGATCCCACGTTCGAAGCGCTCGACGTCCGCCCGTACGCCGTCCATTGCGCGACGGTCCGATTCAGCGTCGGAGCCCTCATCGGGCAACGCCAGATAGGCGCGGGCAGCTGCCTCCAGCCGCGCCGGGTCCGACAGCACGCGTGACACCTCCGCCCAGACAAGCTCCTCCATCGGGAGGGCTCGAAGCTGCGGGCAGGAGCAACGACTGTCCCCGGCGGACTGGCGGCGAGTGCCGCACCGGTATGCGCCTTGCCACGTCTCACGAGGCAGGTTCACGCCGTACATCGCGTGGCCTTCCGAGGTGAACACGCGGCCGGTGAGCAACCTGGACACGGGGGCGTTCGGGACGGTCCCCGTGGTGCGACGCTCAAGCGCGCGGACGATCGCCCGGTGTTCCGCCGCGGTGAACACCGGCGAACCGAGTTCGATCTCCAGCGGCTCGCCATAGATCGGCTTGCCGTTGCGGTCCACCTTTGCCTTGTGGTTGCGTTGGCGGCTCGCCTCGCTGGTACGCGGGAGCCCCCACACGGTCTTGCCCGTGGCGAGAGTCTCGTTTCGCCAGATGCCGCGCACCGTCTCCGCCGTCCACTTCGCCGCGCGACGAGGGCGGAGGCCCGAGTCGTTGAGCCATTCAGCAAGCTGGTAAGCGTTCCGGCGCCGTTTCACCAGCTGCTCGTACCCGAGCCGCAAGATCTCACGTTCAGCCTCGTTGGGCACGATCCGCGCCTAACGTTTGAGTCCCTCGCGCCGGTATCCGTAGGGCGGCTCGCCGCCCGGGAGGATGCCACGCTTCGCGAGAGCACGCTGACCGGCAACGGTCTTGAGGAGGATCGACTCTCGGTCAAGTTCCGCGATCGCACAGAACTGCTGGAACACGAACCGTCCCGGGGGTGTGGACGTGTCGATCATCGACTCCTGCGCACTGGCGACGCCCACCCCAGACTCGGACAACGTGTCCGCGATGCTGGCGCTGATCGCCAGCTTCCGGGATAGGCGGGAGAGATTGAGAACAACCAACACATCGAACTCGCCCGCGTCGGCAGCGTTGAGCGCACGCATCAGTGCGGGGCGGTTGCGGATCGGCGTGGTGCCGGACATGACGTCCTGGTAGACCTCGCCGGTGAAGCCCCAGCCGCGAGACTCGATGAACTCAGTGCACACGCTGACCTGTTCTTCGAGCGAGGTCTTGCCTTCCGCGGCCTGATCCTCAGTGCTGACACGGGTGAGGATCGCGGCGCGCTTACGCTTGGCGGTGTTCACTGGACGGCTCTCATCCGCGAGCGCGCGATGATCGGCGCGGCCTCATTCAGAAGCTGTGCAGCGCGGTCAGGGCCGATCGGATCGTTCAGGCCCAGTCCGTGCCGAGCGGCGACCTCGGCGGCGAACTGACGAAGTGTCCGCAGCGTGTCGATGGTCTCGATCACCACATCGGCATCGGTCGCCGAGGAGGGCAACTTGTGTGCTGCCAGCGCGAGTTGACCGCTGAGCCACTCGTAGAGGGTGACGGTCTCAGTCATTGGTGCTTCCTTTCCGGGCGTCGCGTCGCCGTGCCGCTTCGCAGTCGTTGCATTTGGCTCTGAGCCAAGGGCGGTCCCTTCGGACTTTCCCGAATCTTTCGTGTGGGAGGTGCCGCCCGCACCGTGTGCAGGTCTTGGTTTCCGAATAGCTGAGTGTCATTACTAAATGGCCTTTGATCTGGGGTTTCTTCTCTGATGCTCAGTCAATCATCCGCGTATACGGACACACAATCTCTTCAGTAGGCGGAGGTCGGAGGCTGACACCTCCGAGAAGGCACCAGAGCCACCCGAACGCTAGGCTCGCGATGTGGACGCGAGTCTCTGGATCGCAGTAGGCGCGGTGTGCGTGTCGGCTGCTGCTCTCGTGGTCGGGGAGGTTCGGGCTCGTCAACATCGCCTCGACCAGCGTGAGGTCGGCGCCATCCACTGGTCGGTCTCTTGGGACTCACGAGAGACTCTCCGGATAACTTCGGACGGTCCCGGCGTCGCGACGAGGGTTCAGATTGTCGCCAAAGTTGGTGGTGCGCGGTACGTGGGCAGCGCAGCCACCCTCCACCCCGGGGCATCGTTGTTGGTCGCGACGCAGGTTCTTGGACCCGTCTGGGACGAGATCCACTCGCCGCGGCACCGCGTCGATGCGAGAACGATCATCTCGTCGGGTGGCCTCGACTCGGTCGCCTGTTCGGTGCAAATCTCCTGGCTTTCACCCCGCGGCCGTCCTGGCGGAGTCGAGGTTACCGAGCACTTCCTTCGACCTGTTCAAAGCAAGCAACCAGGCAACATCAACTCCTGACTCCCTTCTTCGATCGCTCCCATTCCGCGATGGCCTCCTCCAGCCCATCAACCAGGCAGCCGCGCCAGTGGTGCTCCTCGTGTGTCGCCGGCCGGATCTTCCCCTCCCAGGTCCGTCGTACCTCCTCCGGCTCCTCCGGCGGCCAGTGCGTCATGCCACCACAGGGGCACTCACCCTCGATCGCCATCATGCGCTTCCGAGCGATGCCCTCCCGGATGCGAGGCGGCGCATCCTCCGGGATGATCCGCACCGGCACCCGGTCATAGGGCCGTTCCTTAGGTGTCACCCACTCCCATCCGTCGGGGAGCGGCGGCGCTCCGCTCACGACGCGACCTCCTGATCGTTGTCGAGGATGAATCGCCCGAAGCCTCGAATGACACCGTCCACCTGATAGTTGTAAAGCCACTCCAAGACCGCTCGCTTGTGCTCGGGACGGATCGTGAGGAGACCGCCCTCGTACTCGACTGGGCCGCCGAGTCCGGAGATGCGGCCCAGGTCGTACAGAACGGTTTCCAGTGCGCGCTGGTATTCGCACCCCCGGCGATTCGACCGGTTCGCCGCGAGCTCCTCGATCGTCACGGGTCCGAGCACCAGGATGTCGATGCACAGTTCGGGCGCCCGCTTGGCGTCGGCGGTGTCGTTGTACAGCCACTCCAGACGCTTGGCGTCCTCGGTGGTCATGGTGTCGTTGATGGGGGTGTTCATGGTTTTGCCTCCTCAGGCGTGGTGATGTGAGGTTGCGCCGGGGGCCGTCGCCGACCCCCGGCGAGGTGGATCAGGCGTTGTACGCCTCGAACTGACGCAGATCGAGGTCATCCTTGCGGGCACGGGCCTGCTTGACCGCGATCACGGCCTCGACGAAGTCGCGGTCGTACGAGATGTCGCGGTCCTCGACGGGTTCGCCGTCGTCGCCGAGGCCGTACTCCACGGTCACGAGCACGTGCTCTGCTTCGCGATGAAGCTGGGTGCGCGCCGTGTTGAGCGCCTTGCGCGCCTGATCGAGTTCGGCCTCGATGTCGGGGCGTTCGTCTGCGGTGGTCCGACTGGTCATGAGAGTTACCCTCCTTGGGCGGTTGCGTTGATGGGTTGCAAAGCTGGCGGACGCGGGGCCTTACGGCGGCGGGCGCGACACCCGCCCAAGGACGGTCACCGGACGCCTCCCGTGGCGGCTTCCGCGACCTGAGAGGCATCGGCACGGGCGCTGGCAGGGTGCGGCGCTCCCGAGCCCGCGGAGAGGCGCGGCTTCGGTTCGCGTTCCGAGTCGGACGCCGGTGCGACCGACACGTTCCGACCACCCGCCCGATGGGATGGGCGAGGCTTCCACTTGCGGCAGGCGCGAACATGGTGCGTCTTGCAAAGCCCATGGAGGTGGGCGTCGCGTCGACAGCCAGCCACCCAGCAACCACGACCCGAAGGAGCGGCGCCCCAAGCCGCAATCTCGTCTGCATGAGCGGCCAACCAGTCAGGCAGCCCCTCCGGAACGTTCGGATTCGAGGTGCTCATGACAGGGTCCCTTCGTGCGCGCGAGGTGCGGAAAGTGATGTGGTTGCTGGGTTGTCGGGTGCCTCTTTGGTGCTTCCCCGTCCGGTTTCCCCGCTTCCCCGCCTCTCTAAAGAGGGCGGGGAAACTGGTTGGAGAACCCCTCGGGGAAACTCGGGGAGACTCGGGGAAACCGCGCCACGACGCGGTCCGGCGCTGCGGGGGAACTCGGGGAAACCGGGTACGGGGAACCTCGGGGAAACTGTCATCAGAACTCCGCTTCTCCAGCACCCACGAGGGGTGTCGTTGTGACCGCGTCGGGGTGCCCCGCTGGGTACCACAGCGATGCGTTGTTGGGGCCTCGGCGCCAGCCGATGCGCCCCTCGGCCCGCATTGCCTTGAGGGCGTCGTTCTCGGCCCCCTTCTGGAAGCTGTTCCCGCGCTCCTTGAGTGCAATGGTGATCGCGCCGGAGTTGAGCCCGGGGTTGGCGGCGATCAGGCGCAGGATTTCCGGCTCGAGGTCGCTTCGCTTCTGGGCCTGCTTCACCAGACGCCGTGAGCCTTCGCCGGTAAGGCTCAGCCGGTAAGTCGATGGGTCGAATGCGAGCTGCATCTCCTCGACGTCCACATCGCGACCCTTGGCTTCGATGTAGGTGGACCGGTCGCCCTTCTCTCGGTCGCCGGGCTTGAGCCAGATGATCGAGTCGGGGTGGTCCTCGGTAGCGGAGGCGCCGCGTGAGCGGTCGGCGTTCCAACCGGCGTGGACGTTAAGGACCACGTCGGTCGCGCCAACTTCTGAGCGCGCGAACGTGTCGAGGTCGGACAGGAACCGCTGCATCTGAGTGTTGTCGTTGGCGTTGTCGCCGTAGAAAGCACGGCTGAGGGGGTCAACGAACAGGAACTCGACGTCCCTTTCGCGCAGGTACTCGGCGAGGTTCGCCCGATCCTGAGGGTGCAGCAGTGGGTTGCGGCGGCCTCGAAGCGTGACGATGTCGAACCGCTCGGGATCGATGCCGACGAGGTTGGCCCAGTGCGCCACCTGCTTGGCAGCGACCTCGAAGTTCAGCAATGCGATGCGCCCTTCAACAGGGGTAACGGGGAACCGTCCGAGGAAGTCCCGACCCGTGAGCAGGGAGTCGGCCAGGTTGAGGTTGAAAGTGGTCTTGCCGGTCTTGCGCGCCGCGACCACGGTGGTGAACCCCTCGGCGAGGATCAGGCCGTCTAC
>CANSLE010000170.1 GCA_947647645.1 uncultured Microbacterium sp. | reverse complement strand
ACCTGTTGGAGAACTACGACGGCCCGGATCAGGTCAACGTCGGCACCGGGAGCGACGTCACCATCCGCGAGATCGCCGAGACGATCGCCGGCGTCACCGGGTTCACCGGCGAGACCGAATGGGACACGTCCAAGCCCGACGGCACCCCGCAGAAGCTGCTCGACGTCTCCAAGCTCGCCGAGGCGGGCTGGACGGCCAAGATCACGCTCGAAGAGGGTATGGAGCGCACCGTCGCCTGGTACCGCGACCACGTCGACAGCATCCGCGAGTAGCGACGTGTTCCGCCACATCGTCCTCTTCCGGGTGCATGACGACGTGAGCGACGAGCGTGTGGCCGTGGCCCTCAGCGGGCTGCGGTCACTCGCCGTGCTCACCGGAGTGACGAACTGGCGGGTCGAACTCTCCCTGGACTCGCGTAAGGGTCGCGTGATCGTCGAGGATGCGACCTTCGCCGACGAGTCCGCGTTCGAGGCCTTCCGGCGTCACCCGCGACATGCCGAGGTGGCCGCGGCGATGTCGACGATCGCCGACTGGTGGAACGGAGACTACGCCGCGTGACGGTGGTGCGGGCCAGCTCGTCTAGTCGCCGTCGTTGCCAACTCAGGCTTTCCACATGGAGCCAGGCGCCGGTACGTTTTCTGGCTTGCAGCCACCGAGGGCGAACAAGTACGCCTGCAAGTCCGTAGGCGCGATGTCCATTATTGTTCCCCAGCCGCGATACTCCATGCCAGATGAGACTACGTTTGACGGATGCGAGACCACGCAGCCGGGCGAGACTGTGTAGATGCCATGTTGCGCGGTACGTAGGATGTAGGGCATGTCTTCTTCCTGTATGGGTGGTGCGGGCACCGATGGGGTGTTTTCGCCTGCGAGAGGCGCGCCAATCAGGACTTTTTGTGGGTCGATTCTGTGATCGTTGCCGGCGCTTCTCCCGGTACCCCCGAAAAGTACTTCAAGATGTAGATGATTTCCTCGGCTTAGCGTTCCGGTGTTCCCAATGAAGCCGAGCGGAGTGCCGGCAATGACCGAGTTACCCTGTTGAACGAGCGGCGTTCCGCGAAGGTGCGCGTACGAAGACCAGTAGCCGTCGACGTGTCGTATACGTACATAGTTTCCATACCATTGCACGCTTGAGGACTTATCAAGGAAGTCGACGACCCCGTCAGCGATGGCGCAGACTGTCTGATCCCCACCCACGTTCGTGAGGTCGAGGGCGTGATGCCAAGGCGGGTTCGCGGTGTAGTCGGTTGATTGTGTCTCATACGCGCCTGTCACCAGGCCGCGCTGACGCAAAGGCCAATGCCATTGCACGGACGCTGATGCGGGTCCGGCTCCAAATCCGACGAGCGGTGCGGCAACTGCCGCGAAAAAGACGGACGCTAATGCCGTGCGCCGACTCATTCCGCTCGAGGGTGCTATTGATCCTTGATCAGGGAAGTCGGAACTCGTTCGGCTCATATCGCGGGTCTCGCGGCAAAGGAGGTCACATAAGGAACATATGGGACTACGGGGCTCGTAAACACCGACAAAAGTTGGAATTGAGCATGTGATCGTGTGCGCAGCATCGAACGCCTCGGAGGGCGTGCAGAGCGTGGCTCTCAGCGCTAACGCTCACTATCGTGGGGCCGGCTGGGGACGTGTTTGTGGGCATCCGACGTTCGTGAGACGCAGGCGCTCGAACAGTTCGCGGCATCCGGGCCAGAGGTTCGGCGGCAGCGCGTCCGGCGCGAAGTACGCGAACTCGAGCGCCTCGTCGCGGGGCTGCGCGTCGCCGTCCACCGCGACCACGAACGACAACCCGATCGCGTGCTTGCGCGGGTCGTCCCCGCTGACCGTGCCGTCTCTCGGCGCGATCTCGGGCGGGAACCACTCGTAGACGTAACCCGGCTGTGGATTGAGGGGGAGTGCGGGCTCGACGCCGATCGTGTCGCGGCTGTGGCGTCGGATGGCGTCGGCGATCGTCTCCCCGCGCTGGATACGACCACCGAGGTGGCACCACACCTCGCCGTGCGGCGAGTCACGGAGGATCAGCCCGAGCTCTCGGCGCCCGTCCCGCTCGCGCACCACGACGAAGTCGACACACGCGATCGGCATGGACTGCTCGATGAGCCGATAGGTATCGGCGGGGAGAAATGTCACGTGACCTCGTTTACAAGCCGGATACGCGCCTCTGGTAGGAACAGTCTTGCGTGTTCTTCTCCCCCTCGCGCACCGTCCCCCTCCAGGAGCTCCCATGAAGCTGTCCGTCATCGGTTGTGGTTATCTCGGCGCGGTGCATGCGGCGGCGATGGCATCCATCGGTCACGAGGTCGTCGGCATCGACATCGACCAGCGCAAGATCGACGCGCTGTCGAAAGGGGAAGCGCCCTTCTTCGAGCCGGGGCTGCAGGAGATCCTCACCGCGGGCATCGCGGCGGGCAACCTGCGCTTCACGACCGACATGGCGGAGGCTGCGGGTGCCACGGTGCACTTCGTCGGTGTCGGGACCCCGCAGCAGAAGGACAGCTATGCGGCTGACCTCACCTACGTGAACGCCGCGTTCGACGGCCTGCTGCCCTACCTCGCCCCCGGCGACATCGTCGCGGGGAAGTCGACCGTTCCCGTCGGCACCGCCGCCAGCCTCGCGCCGCGCGTCTCGGAGACCGGCGCGACGCTCGTCTGGAACCCCGAGTTCCTGCGCGAGGGGTACGCGGTGCAGGACACCGTAGACCCCGACCGTCTGGTCGCGGGTGTTCCTGCCGGCGAGGAGGGGGAGGTCGCGGCATCCGTGCTGCGCGAGGTCTACCACCCGTCGGTCGCGAAGGGCACGCCGTTCATCGTCACTGATTACGCGACCGCCGAACTCGTCAAGGTGTCGGCGAACGCGTTCCTGGCAACGAAGATCAGCTTCATCAACGCCATGGCGGAGATCGCCGAGGTCACTGGTGCCGATGTCACCCAGCTCGCCGACGCGATCGGTCACGACGTGCGCATCGGGCGGCGCTTCCTCGGCGCCGGGATCGGTTTCGGAGGCGGGTGTCTACCCAAGGACATCCGTGCCTTCTCCGCCCGTGCGGAAGAGCTCGGGCGCGGGGAGTCGGTCGCGTTCCTTCGTCAGGTCGACGAGATCAACCTGCGGCGCCGCGACCGCGCCGTGCAGCTTGTCGTCGACGGCCTGGGCGGCTCGGTGTTCGAGAAGAACGTGACGGTGCTCGGCGCGGCCTTCAAGCCGCACTCCGACGACGTCCGCGACTCGCCCGCCCTCGACGTCGCCGTGCGCCTGCACGGTCTTGGCGCGACTGTCACCGTGACCGACCCGGCGGCGATCGAGAACGCCCGCAGCATCCACCCGCAGCTCACCTACGTCGAGGACCGTGACGAGGCCATCCGAGACGCGGACGCTCTCGTGCTCGTCACGGAGTGGGACGAGTATCGTCGCGAGCTGCTGCCGGAGCACGCGTCGTTGCTCACACGTGGGCGCGTGGTCGTCGATGGTCGCAACGGGCTCGATGCCGCTGCGTGGCGTGCCGAGGGATGGGCGTACTACGGGATGGGGCGGCCGTAGAGCGATTGCCGTGACAGAGGAGTCCCGACGGCGAAACCCCCGCGGAACCGCAGAGGTCTCCGGCTGGACGTTCTTCTGGTACCTCGTCGCCGCCGTCATCGTCGGCGTCGCCGTGACGGCGGCTACCCATGCTCTCGACTCATGGCCCGAGCTGTCGACGGGTGGGGAGCGTACGGCGGAGCACGTCGTCGTGAAGTGGTGGCTCGAATGGTGGGATGCGGGCTCGGCGGGCGCGCTCGCCGCAGTCTCGGTGATCCTCGCGGCCACCATCTGGGCGAAGCCATTGCCGGACGCATCGCCGGCGGCGCGAAAGCGAACTCTCGTCGCGTTGACAGCGATCACCGTCGTGGTCGCATCATTCCCCGTCGTCACGCTGCTCACACGACTGCTGCCGCCCACGATCACGGGACTGTGGATCTTCCTCATCGGCGCCGGCGGGCTCTGCGTCGTCTTTATCTGCCTGGCCGTGCCGATAGGACTCGGTCGGCGAGTCCCGTCGGCGGTATCGCAGGCGCCTCCGAAGGTGTCGCCTGCTCCTCAGCCCTCACAGCCTTCCCCGGTGGGGGCGCCGCGTTCGCCGGCGCCCGCACCGTCCACCGCTCAGACGCCGGACGACGCCCCCGATGACGGTATTCCCATGCCCGAGCCGCCCGTGGGGAAGAACTCTCCGAGGCCGAGGGGCTCCCGCGTCAACCTCTCCCTCATGCTGGGGGGAGCGGCGATCATCGCGGCTGTCGCCTTCATGATTGGTCGGCGATCCCGTCCGTAGCACCGTCGGTTCGCGTCGTACCCGCCGTGCTCCGAAACACGTCGGGCCAGTTGTCGCTCATCGCACCGAGCCCGACGAGGTCGGCGGCATGCGGACGCAACGATTCGACCAGCGCCGGTACATCGCTCGGGCTCTTGCCCGGTTGGTGAATCGCCATCCGGAGGAACGAACCGAGTGAGGCAGCATCGACAGCAGGTGTCCGGATGCGGCCCCGGGCGGGCTCCTTCTGACTTGCGAACAGGCGGACGTCGGGGTGGCTGTAGAAGACGCAGGTTTGAATCCACGGCACACCGACGTGCGCCGTCTCAAGCGCCCGCGACAGTCGGCCCGCCTGCGCGCGAGCCTGCAACCGCGGTGAGCTGCGACGATCCACGGTGAGAGGAGTCTCCTTGTCGCCGCGAAGCTGAATCGCGAACGAGGGTGGAGCATGGTTCACCGGCGGAAGAGGAAGACCGACCGCCTGAGCGATCGGGGCGAGGGCGGGATGCAATGACGCCGGATCGATGTCATCGAAGACGACGCCTCGCCAGTGCTTCGCCTCGATCAGGATGATCGTTTCGCGAGTGATGAGCAGGTGATCGATCTGCGTCACGAACGGTGAGCCCGCATCGTCGGCGGTGAGCAGGGCGATGTTGGTCGCCAGCACTCCATCCACGCCGAGCCGCGTTGCTTCACGAAGGATGATCTCTCGAGATGCCCGCTCCCACTTCATTCCATGGGTGAGATGGCCCAAGAGAGCAGTGACGTCTTTGCTTCGGGCGATGCGTTCGGCTTCGAGGGCGTGCGTGCTCATCGCCTCCTGCCTTTGGAGACGGGTGCGATCCTCCGACGCTGTCGCCTCGTGGGCCGCGAGTTCGGCCCGGTGCTCCCGATGCGCGTGCTCCAGTCGACGCCGCGCCTGCGCCCGCATCAGAAGAGTCGCGGCCGTCGCCGAGACGATGGCGGTGATGACGGTGGCGATGATCAACGGCAACGGGGAGTCGGCCGCCCCTTCCGCGCCCGCGGCCATGACAGATGCTGTGGTCATCGTTTTCACTCCTGACGTGTGCGGCCCCCCCGCTGATCGTGAGGCCTGCCCAGGAAGAGATGCGGAGAGGGCGCCTTCATAACGCGGGTTGAATATTCACGGTACCGCTCCCGTTGCCGTGATCTTGCCGGTGGGACTACGTTCTGATCGAGCTGGGGAGTATCGATGACGAACGTGCAACCGGGGTGGTATCCCGACCCGAATGACGCTTCCAAGGTGCGGTGGTGGGACGGGTCGGCGTGGACCGCGCACGTCGCCGAGAAAGTCGCGGGGCCAGCATCCACCGGGGCCGCGACCACCGCCGCGGCGCGACGGCCCCGCCGCCTCTCGCGGCGGGCGAGCCTGATCGTCGGCGCGGCGGCGGTGCTCGGCATCGCGCTCGTCGGGGGAGCGGTCAACG
>CANSLE010000169.1 GCA_947647645.1 uncultured Microbacterium sp. | reverse complement strand
CCTCGCTGACCCCATGGCTGTATATCCTGCCGGCTCTCATCCTCGTGGTGGGGATCATCTACGTCGGCATCGGCTACACGGGCTGGGTGAGTACGCTCGACTGGAACGGCATCGACGACGCGCCTCGCGGGGTCGGCTTCCAGAACTTCCTCGACATAGCCGCCGACCCCGTCTTCTGGGGCTCCCTCGGACACGTCGCGGTGTTCGGAGTGGTCACCATCGTCGTGCAGATGGTGCTCGGGCTGACGATGGCCGTACTACTCAGCGGCAAGGCTGTCCGGGGGCGGGCGATCTACAGCGTCGTCATGTTCGTGCCGGTGGTGCTCGCCCCTGCCGCGATCGCCACCGCGTTCCGCGAGATTCTCAACACCGACGGACAGCTCAACCAGACCCTCCGCTTCCTTGGCATCGGAGCAGCGGACACCGCATGGCTCGCAGATCCGAGATTCGCCCTCCTCGCGATCTGCGCGATCAATATCTGGCAGTGGACCGGTTTCAGCTTCCTGCTCTACCAGGCGGCGATCTCGCAACTCGACCAGAACACCTTCGACGCCGCGGCGATCGACGGCGCGGGCTTCTGGCGCACCGTGCGGCACATCCTCGTGCCCCAGCTCTCCGGCACACACGCCACGCTCGCGCTGACGGGGTGCATCGGGGCGTTGAAGACATTCGACGTCGTGTATCTCACGACTGGAGGCGGGCCGGGCAGGAGCACGGAGTTCCTGACCACGTACATCTACAGCCAGATCGTGGAGCGCTATCACGCGGGCTACTCCGCGGCGCTGTCCGTCGTGCTGCTGGTGCTCGCCCTCGCGCTGACCGCGGTGCAGCTGCGCGTCTACCGGATGGGAGAGGACTGATGTTCGAGCGCCCCACCCGCGCCACCCGATGGATCGCGCAGATCGTCGCGACCCTGCTGGCGATCCCCTTCCTCTTCCCGCTCGTCGCCATGGTGTCGAAGTCCTTCGAGGGAGCGGGATTCTTCGCCAACTACAGCGCCGTGATCACCCAGACGCCGTTGCTGCGGTCGACGATCAACTCCGCGATCATCTCCGCCGGGGTCATCGCCCTCGTCTACGCCTGCACGATGCTCGCCGGCTATGCGTTCGGGAAGCTCCGCTTCCGCGGCAAGAAGCTGGTCTTCACTGCGATCCTCGTCGGGCTCGTGCTGCCGACGATCGCGCTCATCGTGCCGCTGTTCATCATGGTCGACCGCTTCGGCCTGTTCAACAACTATCTTGCGGTGATCCTGCCGTTGGCGACGACGATCGTCCCGTTCACGCTGCTGCTCGCGCGCAACTACATGTCCTCTATTCCGGACGAGGTGCTGGAGGCCGCGCAGATCGACGGCTGTACGTCGTTCGGCACGCTTCTGCGCGTCGTCATCCCCCTGGCCAAGCCGATCACGGCGGTCATCGTCGTGTGGTCGTTCCTGCAGGCGTGGAACGAGTTCTTCCTGCCCCTGCTGTTCCTGCAGGACAAGTCGATGCAGACGGTGACGACGATCCCGCTCTACTTCACGAGCACTTACGGCTCCGACCAGCCGAAGATCTTCGCCGCGCTGGTGCTGATCTGCCTGCCCGTGGTCGTGACATACCTGCTCCTGCAGCGCTTCTTCGAGAAGGGCGTCAGCGCGGGCGCGATCAAGTAGGTCGCATCCCGGCTGTTGATAACTTCTGGGGCCGGACCTCGCACGACGAACGGTCCCGCGTTGGCCGGCTACGGTGCGATCTCGATGAAGAACGCCCTCGCGAACACGATGACGACGTTGCCCGCGCAGCTGGCTCGGTCGGTGGCCTGGGACCGCGGGAAAGAGCTCTCGGCGCGTGCGCAGTTCAGAGTTGAGACCGGTATCCCGGTCCGCGGAGGGCATCGAAGCCGTCGCTCACGCGCTGAACACTCGGCCGCGCAAGACCCTCGGGGGGAAGACGCCCGCCGAGGCATTCAACGAGCAGCTCCTGTTGCTCCAACAAGCCGGTGTCGCCACCACTGCTTGGTTCTGGGCAGTTCACCTCATGGCTCTTCGGGAAGAAGATCCGCTCAGCAGGACTGCTGCCGTCCTTCGGGTCGGTGGGCGACAGGCTCGATAACGCGATGATGGAGATGATGGAGAGCTTCTGGTCATCGATGCAAATCGAGCGCTTGAAAAGGAAAAGGTGGAACACCCGACTCGAACTCGCGAACGCGATCTTCGAGTACATCGAGATCTTCCACAACCGTCAGCGTCGTCACTCCGCCCTCGGCTACCGAACTCCGAGAGAATACGAGACACTCGAAATCAACGACATCCCCGCCGCCAGTTAGCGACCCAGACTGGAACCAAAATCGTGGGGCAGGTCAAGATGTCACCCATTCGTGCAGTAGTCCCCCTGTCGACTTTTCGCTGCTGCCACATCACGCCATGGCTAGGCCCCACGCGAAGACGTAAAGCAGCCCTGCAAGCAGCGCGGTTGTGATCCCTACGCCAACCGCTGCGCGGAGGCTCAGCCCCAGCCCCTTGCGGAAGAAAAAGAGGAGCGCAACGCAGAGAAGCGTAAGCACAACACCCGCAAGCGTCAGCCCATTACCCCACGTCCAGCGAGATTGTTCTTCCGCGGTTGGCCCGTATACCGGAAGCTCACCGCCCATCGAAGAGACGAGAGCGCTACCGATCATGACGGAGGCTAATGCGCCCGCATGCAGCACACCGACAAGCACGCGAGAACGTGCCACCGCGGGCTTGAGATCTTGAGGATGAGCCATCCCGACAAGATAGCAAGGCTCGACTGAAATCACATCGATATCACCAATATGCGCCATGAAGCGCGCAGAGAAATAGGAGAAATCGTGAACCGCAGGAATTTGGCCGCTATGAACGCCGTGGGGGCGATCGCTCTTTGCGTCTCGCTGAGCGCACCCGCATGGGCCATGTCGATCTGCCCGCTGGTGGAAGCCGCGGGTTCCTCGATAACGGTGGTCTCATCTGGGGATGGGTCGATGGAACTGAGCCATGAGCCTATTCCGTGTAGGGAGGGAGGCATCGAGTTTGTCCCCCCGTCGTTCGGTGTTGCTTCCTCTGCTGTATGAGTGTGTGGATGTGGCGGCGGCGTGGGCGAAGAAGAAGGGCATCGCGGAGGAGCTGCCCGGTATCCGGGGGATCGTGGACCGTCTCGCCGCCCTCGACGAGTGAGCGTCGGCCGTGAGTTCGGACGGTAACGGCTGTCGACCAAGAGGTGTCACTCGGCCTGGTGTCCGGGAGCGTTCGACCTCGGCGCCGTCGTCGCCGCGGTGACCTTCCGGCGCAAGGCCGACGCGCAGGCGGCGCGCTATGCGGCCGACGGACAGCGCCGTCCGCGGGTAGTCTCGGCGGATGACGACGATCACCTCCCTGAGCGCATCCGATCGCGAGGCGTGGCTGCCGTTGTGGAACGACTACCTGACCTTTTACGAGTCCGAGTTGACCGACGAGGTGACAGCGCTGGTGTTCGCGCGGCTCGCAGCACGGGACGGCATCCATGGAGCGATCGCGCGCGACGACGACGGACGCGCTATCGGCTTCGTGCACTGGCTCTTCCACCCGTCGACGTGGAGCAGCGGCCCGTACTGCTACCTCGAGGACCTGTTCGTCTCCCCGGACGTACGCGGCGGCGGGGTGGGGCGCGCGCTCATCGCCCACGTCCGAGAGCAGGCGGTGGATGCCGGGGCGGCCAAGGTCTACTGGCTCACGCAGCAGAGCAACGCGACCGCGCGGACGCTCTACGACCGCGTCGCGACCGACACGGGCTTCGTCCACTACCAGACCGGGCTCTGACCCGGGCCCTCCGCCGAGACCGCCCGTACGCGTCGACACCGCGATGCCCGGCCGGGCCTCGGCGCGCGCAGCGGGTCTCGGCGATCAGCGCCGGAGGCGCTTGGCGAGCAGCTTGTCCTCGCTGCCTCGCAGGGGGGAGTCGGTGGCCACGAGCTTGCCGCGCGAAGCCCGGTAGGTGTCGACGATGGTCCCGATCGACAGGGCGAGCGTGATGCCCCAGCTCAGCCAGGCGAGCGCCTGGCGCCAGGTGAACGGCACGTCACCGCGCAGTCCCCGCAGCAGCGCGAGGCCGCTGGTCACGGCGGAGATGATCCCGGTCCCGAACAGGTACTTGCGCATGGGACCACGTTAGCCTGGAAGAACGCCTGCCGAGAGGAGCCGCGTGAGCGACCCGAAGTCAAAGGCCGACATGATCGTCGTGTCCAACCGTTTGCCCGTCGACCACGACCCCAGCGTCGAGGGCGGGTGGCGTCGCTCGCCCGGAGGTCTCGTCGCCGCGCTCGAGCCGGTGCTCCAGCAGACCGGGGGCGCGTGGGTCGGGTGGCCCGGCACTGCCGGCCTCGAGATCGAGCCGTTCGGGATGGACGGGATGGAGCTCGTCCCGGTTCCGCTCTCCGATGAGGACGTCGAGCTCTACTACGAGGGCTTCTCCAACGACACCATCTGGCCGCTCTACCACGATGTCATCTCCCCGCCCGCGTATCACCGGGAGTGGTGGGAGGCCTACGTCCGCGTCAACGAGCGGTTCGCGGATGCCGCGGCATCCGTCGCCGCTCCGGGCGCGCTGGTCTGGGTGCAGGACTACCAGCTGCAACTCGTGCCGCGCATGCTGCGCGCCCTGCGCCCCGACGTCGTGATCGGCTACTTCCACCACATTCCCTTCCCGGCATACGGTCTGTTCGCCCAGCTGCCGTGGCGCAAGCAGGTGCTCTCCGGCCTCCTCGGCGCGGATGTGATCGGCTTCCAGCGGAGTCAGGATGCCGGCAATTTCACGAACGCCGTGCGACGACAGCTCGGCTTCGAGACGAAGTCGGGGGTGATCCGCGTGGTCGCCGAGGACGGGTCCGTGCGCACGTCCGTGGCCAAGGCGTACCCCATCTCCATCGATGCGCAGCTCTACGACGAGATCGCACGGCGCCCCGAAGTGCAGGCGCGGGCGAAGGAGATCCGCGCGAGCCTCGGTGACCCGCAGACCGTGCTGTTCGGCGTCGACCGCCTCGACTACACCAAGGGCATCGGGCACCGTCTCAAGGCGTTCGGCGAGCTCCTCGAGGAGCAGCGTCTGGACGTCGAGGACGTCACACTCGTGCAGGTGGCCAGCCCCAGTCGTGAGCGGGTCGCCGCATACATGCAGCTGCGCGACGAGATCGAGCTGACAGTCGGACGGATCAACGGCGACCACGACACGGTGGGTCACACGGCGATCCGCTACCTGCATCACTCCTACCCACGCGAAGAGATGGTCGCGTTGTACCTCGCGGCCGACGTCATGCTCGTCACCGCGCTGCGCGACGGGATGAACCTCGTCGCAAAGGAATACGTCGCCAGCCGCGTCGACAGTCGCGGCGTGCTCGTGCTGAGCGAGTTCACCGGCGCCGCCGACGAGCTCTCCCAGGCGGTGAAGGTGAACCCGCACGACATCGACGGGCTCAAGGACGCCATCATGACGGCCATCGAGATGCAGCCCGCCGAACAGGCTCGCCGCATGCGCGGGCTTCGTCGGCGTGTCCGCGACCGTGACGTGGCGAGCTGGTCGCGCCGCTTCCTCGCGGACCTCGACGCGGTGCGGGGGAAGGACGCATGAGCGGCGCCGATCCCGTCGCCGCGATCGCCCGCACGCCGCGCCTGCTCGTGGCGCTCGACTTCGACGGCACGCTCGCCCCGCTGATCGACGAGCCGATGGACGCGCGCATGAGCGACGACGCCCGCGCCGCGGTCGACGCCCTCCTCGCC
>CANSLE010000168.1 GCA_947647645.1 uncultured Microbacterium sp. | reverse complement strand
GGATGCGGGGATCCGGGACGCGGTCAACGCGGGCATACGCAAGGTCAACGTCGGCACCGCGCTCTCGGCCGCCTACAGCTCCGCCGTCGCCGCCGCACTCGGCGGCGCCGCGGACCCCCGACCGGCGATCGCCTCCGGGCGCGACGCGATCGCCTCCACCGTCCAAGGTCTGCTGCTCGCCGTCTCGGCGCCCGTGGCCGTCTGAAAGGAGACCATCCCCATGTCCGCAACCGTGAGCGGCCCCAGCTCGCACGAAGGGGAGCCCTCGCCGGCAGCGCTGCTCGCCGCCGGCGACATCGTCGGCCTGATGCGCGCGTGCCACGACCGCCGGCTAGAGCGGGAGGGCATCCCGATGGTCCTCGGGCTCGCCGACGAGCGCCGGGCGATCCCGGCGTCCCCCGAGGGAGCGCAGCTGAGTGAGGGCCGCGCCTTCGCCGACGTGTTCGACCGCTACTCCGCCGCCCTCGTCCCGTGGGCGCGCGATGAGGACGAGGGTGCGGTCATCACCGCCATGCAGGTGCTGGCGTTCACGAACTTCGCGCCCGGTGCGGCGCCCATCCAGGAAGGGGACGCCCGATGACCCGGCCGTCGTTCACCGCGCAGCGCGAGCAGCTGCGTCGCGGCCACTTCATCCGCGTGGTCAACTACCACTCCACCCCGCGCGTCGCCCGCGACGAGCTCGCCCGGGAGCTGGCCGGCTTCGCCCGCGACTACGCGACGGTCACCCTCGACGACCTCGACCGGCTGTTCGAGACCGGCACCTGGCACAAGGACAAGCCGGGCCTCATCCCGGTGTTCTACGAGGGCTACCGGAACTCGGCGACCGTGGCCGCGCCGCTGTGCGACGAGCTGGGGATCACCGGGTGGTTCCCGATCGCCACGTCGTTCGTCGACTGCGACCCGGAGCACCAGGAGGCCTTCGCCCGCGCCCACTGGATCTCGCTGGTCGAGGAGGACACGAAGGGCGGACGCATCGCCATGGACTGGGACGAGGTCGCCGACCTCAGCGCCCGGCACGTCGTGTTCCCCCACACCGCCCACCACGAGGGCTTCGACACGGTGCTGTCGGACGACGACATCGAACGCGAGGTCGTCGGGGCGAAGCGGCAGCTGGAGGCGGTAACGGGCCAGGAGGCGCCGGCCTTCGTCTGGCTGCACGGTTCCTCGTACGGGCAGAGCCCCCGCCACGACGAGGCGGTCCGCTCAGCCGGATACCGCTATCAGTTCGCGAACACGATGATCCACCGCGTCAACTGAGTCGAAGCCCCGGTCTCACGCGTCCGTCGCGGGGGACCGGGGTACCCCAAGGTGGTGGAGGCGTCCGGAAGGGTCGCGCCAGATCACCTCGACGGTCCCGCCGGCACGGGTGGACGGTGCCGATCGCAGGGTGTCCACGGCGACCGCGGCCGGATCGACGCCCGCCGAAATCAGCAGCGCGAGATCTGCAGCGGGGTCGGCGGCCGCGAACGCGGAACGCGTCTCGCGCCAGCTGCGGGCGGGGTAGCCGTTCGGCGTCGAGAGGAGGTGCCGAGTGCGCCCGCCCTCGTCCGTCAGTTCGAGCAAGACACTCCCGTCGTGGTGCACCGCGCGGAAGGACGAGGCGGCCGTGGCGACCGGGCCGGGCCGCCGCTGGAAGCCCGCGCGGGGCGACCAGTACCAGCTCTCTAACACGCCGTCGGCGCGGAGTGCGAGCGCTTCGAGGTGGTCGGGTCCGAGCGGCGACTGCGCGATCCAGGCGTCGCGGTACCCGACGCCGTGGGCGAAGGCCAAGCCGCTGCTCCACGTGCCGGGCGGGACATCGGGCGCCGCAGGCGGGTCCGACTCCCGGTCGGCGTTGAACCAGAACACCCAGAGGCCGTCCTTCTGGTCGCAGGCGATGAGCTCGAGGTTGCCGCGGGCGCCGTAGACGCCCTGCGCAACGGTCGCGCCCCCGGCCGTGCGCTGCGCCGGGTCCACCGCGGCGACTTGTTCTGAAAGCATGTGCTTATTCTTGCTCATTTCTGCTCGCTTGTGACAGGATTGTGAAGGATCAGCTTCGAAGGAGAGACATGAGAATCGCACGAGCCCTCATCGAGGGCACGCCCCGCGTGGTCGTCGCCCGCGGCACCGACGTCCGCCTCGCGCCCGGGACGATCACCGACGCGCTCAGCGCCATCGCCGCGACCGCCGCTGGCGAGGCGGACGCCTGGCCCACCATCACGGACGAGGCTGGCCTCCAACTCCTCGCCCCCGTCGCCCAGCCGGGCAAGATGATCGCCGTCGGCCTCAACTACGCCGACCACACCAGCGAGACCGGCTTCACGCAGCCGGAGCGACCGCTCACCTTCGCCAAGTACACCAGCTCGATCGTAGGACCGACCGCCGACATCGTCGTCCCGGCGCAAGTCACCAGCCAGGTCGACTACGAGGCGGAGCTCACCCTCCTCATCGGCCGGCGCTGCGGCGGCTACACCCCCGCAACGCTCGACGACGTGGCGGGCTACACCGTCGCCAACGACGTCTCTGCCCGCGACGTGCAATTCGCCGACGTCCAGTGGAGCCGCGGGAAGTCGTTCGACACCTTCACCCCGCTCGGCCCCTGGCTGGTGACCCCGGACGAGTTCGGGGATGCCCACGGCCACCGCATCAGCACCACCGTCAACGGCGAGCTGCTGCAGGACGACGATACGGGCGCGATGATCTTCGACATCCCCGCCCTCCTCGCCTTCATCTCGGACGGCGTCACCCTGGAGCCGGGCGACCTCATCCTTACCGGCACCCCGGCCGGCGCCGGCGCGTTCCGGCAGCCCGCACGCTACCTTCAGGACGGCGATGTCGTCGCCTGCGGCGTCGAGGGCATCGGCGAGCTGCGCAACCGCGTGGTGTTCCGGGCCCGCGCCGCGGCCTGACGGACAGGACAGGAGGAACGATGACCAGCAGAGACCGTGTGCTCGTCCTGATCGGGGCGGGATCCGCCGTCTTCACCCGTGGACTCCTCGCCGACCTGATCGGCGCGGACGATCTGGGGTCGTGGGAGATCCGACTCGTCGACGTCGACCCGGTCGCCCTCGACGTGGCGACCCGGCTGGCCGAGGCGATGGTGACGGCGCGCGGGGCCGGCGACAGCATCCGCGTCACCAGCAGCACCGACCGCCGTGCGGTCCTCCCAGGCGCGGACTTCATCGTCACGTGCGTGGGCGTCGGTGGCCGGCCGGCGTGGCAGCGCGACCATGAGATCGTGCAGCGCCACGGTGTCTTCCAGCCGGTCGGCGACTCGATCATGCCCGGCGGCATCTCGCGGCTGCTCCGCACGACGCCGGTCCTGGTGGAGGTTGCGCGCGACATCGCCGAGCTCGCGCCGGACGCCTTCTTCTTCAACTACTCCAACCCGATGACCGCCAACGTGCAGGCCATCCACCAGGAGACCGGCCTCGACGTGGTGGGCCTCTGTCACGGGATGCACCACATCCAGCGCGAGCTCGCCCAGCTCATCGACGCTCCCTTCGAGCGCACCTCGACGCTGTACGCGGGGATCAACCACCTCACGTTCATCTACGACTTCCGCCTCGACGGCGAGGACGCGTGGCCGCTCATCCGTGAGCGCGTGCGGCGCGAGCTGGCCCAGGCGCCGGACCCGGGCGACATCGGCAACATCTTCTACGAGAAGCCGACCGCCTGGCACAACCCGTTCGCGTGGGAGCTGTTCGAGCGCTACGGTGCGTTCGCGGCGGCCGGGGACCGTCACGTCGTCGAGTTCTTCCCCGAGCGGTTCGCATCGGGCGACTACTACGGCAAGAAGCTGGGCGTCGACGCCTTCTCCCTTCCGGAGATCCTGGAGTGGGGCGAGGACCGGTATCAGGGGATGAAGCGCCAGGCGCTCGGCGAGGAGCCGCTCGACCAGAGCGTCTTCGAGCGCAGCGGCGGCGAGCAGGAGCAGCTGATCGCGATCATCCGCTCGATCACCTTCGACTCGCGCGAGATGTTCAGCTGCAACGTCGTCAATCGCGGTCTGGTGCCGGGGCTGCCGGACTGGTCGGCGGTGGAGATCCCCGGTGTCGCCACCGCCCGCGGTGTCCGGCCGGTGCTCGTGCCCGACCTCGGGAAGCCGCTCACGGCCATCCTGAGCCGCCGCCTGTCGTCGGTGGACATCGCGGTGGAGGCCGCGCTCACCGGTGACCGCGACCTCGTCGTGGAGGCGATGATCGCCGACGGCGCCGTCCTCGACGCCGACCGCGCGGCTGCGCTGACCGACGACCTGCTAGCGGAGCAGGCCCGCTTCCTGTCGAGGTTCGCATGAGCGCGCGGAACCTGGGCAAGGAGGAGCGGGAGGCGGCAACCGGATCCGGTCTGCGCAGCCAGCAGTGGTTCGGCGCCGAGGGCAAGACGGGCTTCATGCACCGCTCCTGGCTGCGCAGCGAGGGCCTCCCGGACGACAGCTTCCGCGGGCGCCCGGTCATCGGCATCGCCAACTCGTGGAGCGAGCTGACGAGCTGCAACATCCATCTGCGTGCGCTGGCCGAGCATGTGAAGCGGGGCATCTGGCAGGCCGGCGGGGTGCCGTTCGAGTTCCCGACCACGTCCGCGGGCGAGCCACTGGTTCGCCCGACCGCGATGCTGCTGCGCAATCTGATCGCGATGGATCTGGAGGAGACGCTCCGGGCCAACCCGCTGGACGGTGTAGTGCTGCTCGCCGGCTGCGACAAGACGACGCCTGCGTACCTGATGGGTGCGGCCTCCGTCGACCTTCCCACGCTGCTGCTCACCGGCGGTCCCATGCTGAACGGTAAGTACCGGGGGTCGGACATCGGCTCCGGGACGTCGGTGTGGCGCTTCACCGAGGCGTACCGCGCCGGGCAGATCGGCGCGGACGAGGTCGCCGAGGCCGAGGGCTGCATGGCGCGCAGCCAGGGGCACTGCATGACGATGGGGACCGCGTCGACCCTGGCGTGCATCTCCGAGTACATGGGGATGCAGCTGCCGGGGACCGCCGCCCTTCCTGCGAACGACTCGCGCCGGGCGACCGCCGCGCACCTCGCCGGACGGCGGATCGTCGAGATGGTGGAGGAGGACCTCCGCCCGTCCGCCATCCTCACGCGCGAGGCGTTCGAGAACGGCGTCCGCGCCAACGCGGCACTCGGCGGCTCGACGAACGCGGTCATCCACCTGCTCGCCCTCGCCCGCCGCGTCGGCGTCGAGCTGACGCTCGAGGACTTCGACACACTGGTCCGGGATGTGCCGGTGCTGGCCGACCTGATGCCGAGCGGGCGCTTCCTGATGGAGGACTTCGAGTACGCCGGTGGCACCGCGGGCTTCGCGGAGACCCTCGGCGACCTGCTGCACCGCGACACGCTGACCGTGACCGGCCGCACCCTCGGCGAGAACTACACGGGCGCCGAGGTGTACGACCGTGAGGTGATCCGCGCGCTCGACAACCCGGTGAAGCCGGCCGGCTCCGGCATCGCGGTGCTGCGCGGCAACCTGGCGCCGCGCGGCGCGGTCATCAAGCAGTCGGCCGCATCCCCGGCGCTCATGTCTCACCGCGGCCGGGCGCTGGTGTGGGATGCGCTCACCGACTACCTGCGCGACGCGGACGATCCCGAACTGGACGTCTCTGCCGACGACATCCTCATCGTCCGCAACGTCGGCCCGCGCGGCTACCCGGGCATGCCCGAGGTCGGCAACCTGCCGCTGCCGCGGAAGCTGCTGGAGGCCGGGGTGGAGGACATGGTCCGCATCTCCGACGCCCGCATGAGCGGCACCTCGTACGGCACGGTG
>CANSLE010000167.1 GCA_947647645.1 uncultured Microbacterium sp. | reverse complement strand
CGCCCCGATGGCCGGAACGACGAGCCAGCCCTCGCTGTCGGCCCTGGTGGCAGCCCTCGCCCACACCGAGCGCGACACCGGCCTCGACCTCCGGGGCGTGTCCGACCTCGAGCCGTACTGGGAGGCGGTGCGCCACATCTACCGGCCGTTCGAGTCGGGCCTGCCGGGTCCGACCGGGCGCGTCTACCGCCACGAGATCCCGGGCGGACAGCTGTCCAATCTCCGTCAGCAGGCGATCGCCCTCGGTCTCGCCGACGACTTCGAGCTCATCGAGGACATGTACGCGGCCGCCGATGCGATCCTCGGCCGCGTACCGAAGGTCACGCCGTCGTCGAAGGTGGTGGGCGACTTGGCGCTCCACCTCGCGGCCGTTCGCGCCGACCCGGCGGACTTCGAGCGGAACCCGGAGAAGTACGACGTCCCCGATTCCGTCGTCGCCTTCATGGCCGGCGAGCTCGGCGACCTCCCCGGCGGGTGGCCCGAGCCGTTTCGCACCAAGGTGCTGCGCGGCCGGGATGTGCGGACGGGAGTCACCGAGATCTCGGCCGAGGACGCCGCAGCGCTGGACGCCGACTCCGCGACTCGTCGCGCCACGCTCAACACGCTGCTCTTCCCGGCGCCGACCGCGGCATTCCGCGAGGTCCGCGAGACGTATGGCGACCTCAGTGTGCTGGACACCGCCGACTATCTCTACGGTCTGGCGCCGGGGACGGAGCACGTCGTGCAGATCGAGCGCGGCGTGCAGCTGTACGTGGGCCTCGAGGCGATCGGCGAGGCCGACGACAAGGGCGTGCGCACGGTCATGACGACGCTCAACGGGCAGCTGCGACCGGTGTTCGTCCGTGACCGCGGCATCGCCGTCGAGACGCGTCAGGCGGAGAAGGCGGACACCGCGGTCCCCGGTCAGGTGGCGGCCCCGTTCTCGGGTGTCGTCACCCTGAAGACGGCCGTGGGCGACCGGATCAGCGCCGGTCAGCCGGTCGCGTCGATCGAGGCCATGAAGATGGAGGCGGCCATCACCGCCCCGGTCGACGGTGTCGTCGAACGTGTCGCCATCGCGACGACCGCGCCGGTCGAAGCCGGGGACCTTTTGCTCGTCCTCCGACCGGCCGAGTAGCCTGGGACGGGGGCGCGAGACGTCCCGCGAGCCATGGGGGTCGGGGATCCGCCCTGCGATCGGGCGGTGACGCCGCGATCGCGCGGTCCTCACGAGGATCCCGAACCGGCCTGCGCCCGCTGCGGCGACGGCCCGAAACTGGAGTGTGCACCCGTGCCCGACCGCAACGAGAACCCGACCGATCACACCGACAACGGCGTGCTGGAGACGTCGACCGGCATCGAGACCACCGGCATCGGCATCGTGGACGGCGCGACCGCGCAGGTCGACGTCGCCCTGCCCGCGGGACACGACGAGGACGACCTCATGGACGACGACGTGGTTCTCGACGACCACCTCGATGCCGTCCGCGTCGAGCAGGACGTGCACGACGCCGTCGTCGTCGACGAGGATGGGGTGGATCACCGGACGATGGACGCGGCGGGGCCGGAGGAGGTCGTTGTTCCGGCGGCGTCCGCCGCGGCGTCCGCGGCCGTCGTCGAGCACCAGGAGCGTCTCCGTCCGCGCACCTCGGAGATCACCCTCCAGTCGCGCCGACTCGGCGACTTCGAGGCGGGGCGGGAGAGCTCCGACCTGCTGACCGCCGACCGCCTGCTCGACCCCGCCCGTGCGGTACGGCCCGAGCCGGAGGGCGGCTGGCAGCACCTCGTCTACACGCTGTCCGGACGTCGCATCAATCTCGGCGACGGCAAACGCGCGCGGGCGCGCAAGGACCTCGATCGTCGCATCGCCGCCCCGTTGCACGGCGGGGCGAAGTTCGTCCCCGTGCTGTCGCGCAAGGGCGGGGTCGGAAAGACGACCGTCACCACCCTGCTCGGCATGGCCCTCGCCGACGCTCGCGAGGACCGCGTCATCGCCGTCGACGCCAACCCCGACCGCGGGACACTGGCGGAACGGATCGGCCGCTCCAGCGGCAAGACCGTGCGCGACCTCGTGCGCGCCCACGCGGACGTGCGCGGGTTCAACGACATCTCCGAGATCGTCGCGCGCGACCACACCCGCCTCGACGTCATCGCCTCCGACACCGATCCGCACGTGTCCGAGGCCTTCAGCGACGCGGACTACGATGCGGTCGCCGACGTCGCCGCGCACTTCTACTCGCTCGTGCTGACCGACACCGGAACCGGCATCGTCCACGCCGTGATGGGGGCGACGCTCAGCCGGGCCGCCCAGATCATCGTCGTCGCCGGTCTGAGCGTCGACGAGGCGCGCCTCGCGTCCGAGACGCTGACCTGGCTGGAGAGCAACGGCTACGCGGATCTCGTACGCGGCGCCGTCGTCGTCCTCAACACGTCCCGCCCCGGCGCGCCGCTCGTGCGCGCCGACGAGCTCGAGGCGCACTTCCGCACGCGGGTCGGCCGTGTCGTCCGGATGCCGTACGACGCCCACATCGCCTCGGGGAGCGCGATCGTCTTCCGCGACCTGCAACCCGAGACGCGCGCCGCAGCCCGTGAGCTCGCCGCGATCGTCGTCGAGGGCCTGCGTCAGCGGGCAGTCGCCTGATGGCGGTCCGGCCCATCCGCCTCTTCGGCGACCCGGTGCTGCGCGCGCTGAGCGCGCCCATCGAGGTCGTCGACGACGGCATCCGCTCGCTGGTGCGCGACCTCCTGGACACCGTCGAGCTGCCCGGGCGCGCGGGCGTCGCCGCCCCGCAGATCGGCGTGGGTCTGCGCGCCTTCAGCTACAACGTCGACGGCGACATCGGGTACGTGCTCAATCCGGTGCTGACAGACGTCTCCGGCGAGCCGCGCCTCATCGGAGAAGGCTGCCTGTCGGTTCCCGACCTGTGGCACGACACGCTGCGCTACCCGTGGGCGCGTGTGGTCGGAATGGACCTGGAGGGACGGGAGCTCGTCCTGGAGGGAGAGGGCCTGATGGCGCAGGCCCTGCAGCACGAGACCGATCATCTCGACGGGATGCTCTACATCTCGCGCCTGAGCCCGGAAGAACGCAAGATCGCGATGCGGCGCATCCGCGAGTCCCCCTGGTTCTGATGCGCTCAGCCGAGTGAGATGTTGGTCGTGTTCACCGGCACGGTGTAGATGTCCTCCACGGCGTCCGCGAAGTCGCTCAGGATCACGTTCCGCTTGATGCTCATCTTCGGGGTGAGGTGACCGCTCGCTTCGGTCCACTCGGAGTCGAGGATCGTGAACTTGCGGATGGACTCCGCGCGCGACACGTTCTTGTTCGCGATGTCGACGGCCCGTTGCACCTCGTCGCGCACCTTCTCATGGCGCGCCGCGTCGGTGAGGGACATGTCCGCCGGGAGCCCGTTGTTCGCCAACCAGGCCGGCAGCATCTCCGGGTCCAGCGTGACGAGCGCCGCGATGAACGGCTTCTGGTCCCCGACGACCACGACCTGTCCGACGATCGGATTGGCGCGGATGGGATCTTCGAGGGCGGCCGGAGCGACGTTCTTGCCGCCCGCGGTCACGATGATCTCCTTCTTGCGGCCGGTGATCGTGAGGAACCCGTCCGAGTCGAACGAGCCGATGTCGCCCGTCTTGAACCATCCGTCGTCGAACGCGTCCGCGGTGGCCTCCGGGTTGCGCCAGTACTCCTTGAAGACGTTGATGCCGCGGACCTCGATCTCGCCGTCGTCCGCCAGGCGGACGCCGACCCCCGGGAGCACGGGACCGACGGTGCCGATCTTCGACGCGGTCGCGAGGTTGACGGTCGCGGGCGCCGTCGTCTCGGTGAGGCCGTATCCTTCGAGGATCGTCACCCCGAGACTGTGGAAGAAGTGGCCGAGGCGGGCGCCCAAGGGAGCGGACCCCGAGACCGCGTAGGTGACGCGCCCGCCCATCGCCTCGCGGAGCTTCGAGTAGACGAGCTTGTCGAAGAGGGCGAACTTGACCTTGGTGCCGAACGGGATCCTCTTGCCTTCCTGCTGCAGGCGGGAGTGCTCGATCGCCGTCTGTGCCGCGGCGCGGAAGATCTTGCCCTTGCCGCCCGCCTCCGCCTTCTGCTCCGCGGAGTTGTAGACCTTCTCGAACACGCGCGGCACGGCCAGGAGGAAGGTCGGCTTGAACGATCCGAGCGCCGGCAGGAGCTGCTTCGTGTCGGGCTGGTGCCCCGTCTTCACCCCGGCGTGCACATCCAGGATCGAGATGAATCGTGCGAACACGTGAGCGGTCGTGATGAACAGCAGTGTCGATGCGCCACCGGGCGTGTTCATCACCTCGGAGAGCGCCGTCGCGGCGTTGCGGGACAGCTCGACGAAGTTGCTGTGCGTGAGCACGCATCCCTTGGGGCGGCCGGTCGAGCCGGAGGTGTAGATCAGCGTCGCGATGTCGGAACCGCCCGCGATGCGGCGACGCCGTTCGATCTCGGCATCCTCGACGGCGACGCCGCCGGCGCGCACGGCGTCGAGCTCGCCGGAGGCCATCGTCCACACGTCGCGGACGAGAGGTGCGTCGGCGCGGATCTCGGCGATGCGCGCGGCGTGCTCGGCGGACTCGGCGATCACCGCGATCGCACCCGAGTCGGAGAGGATCCACCTGATCTGTGCCGCGGAACTCGTCTCGTAGATCGGCACCATGACGGCACCCGCGAAGAACAGGGCGAAGTCGACGAGGGTCCATTCGTACGTCGTGCGCGCGATGAACCCCACCTTGTCGCCGGGGGAGATGCCCGCGGCGGCGAACCCCTTCGCGAGGGCGATCACCTCCCGCTCGAACTCAGCCGCGGTGATGTCGCGCCAGCCGTCGCCGTCGGGCACGGCGAAAAGGGGCAGGGACGGCGTGGCCTTCACGCGTTCGACCAGGAGGTCGGCGACGTTGGCCTGCGGGTCGGCGGGCACGACAGCGGGGACTTCGAACTGTACGGCGCTCATGGGCGGCAACTCCTTCGGTACCGGGTGGCGTCGGCGATCGACGACTGGTATTCAGTCTAACTCCTGGTGGCACTCAGTCCCACGGTGGACGAGCTCCGCCTCATGCACGGCCCCCCGCACAGTGGGTCTGTCTTGTCCACACTAGACTCTCGGATGCCGCGCCGCCCGGGCCGGCCGGAAGGGAGCGCTGTGCTCAACGTCGGCATCGACATCGGCGGAACGAAGATCGCAGGAGGCGTCGTCGACGAGACCGGCGCGATCGTCGAGCGCTTGCGCGTGCCCACCCCAACCGACACCGGTGCCCTCGCGGACGCGGTCGCGGACATGGTGCGCGAGCTCGCCTCCCGGCATGAGATCGGCGCCGTCGGCGTCGCCGCCGCCGGGTACATCGACCGCTCGCGGTCGGTCATGCTCCACGCCCCGAACATCGACTGGCACGACGAGCCCCTCCGCGCCGAGTTCGAGAAGCGGATCGGCCGTCCGGTCACGCTGGAGAACGATGCGAACGCCGCCGGATGGGGGGAATACCGCTTCGGGGCCGGGCGCGGGTCCAGCGACATGGTCATGATCACGCTCGGTACGGGCGTGGGCGGCGCGGTCATCAACGACGGACGGTTGCTCATCGGGGCCAACGGCAGTGCGGCGGAGCTCGGGCACGTGCGCTTCGTGCGTGGCGGGCGTCCCTGCGGCTGCGGTCAGAACGGGTGCCTCGAACAGTACGCCTCCGGTCGTGCACTCCAACGGGAGCTGGGCGACATCGCCGATGCGGGCGGGATCGGCGAGCGTCTGGCCGCGCATCGCGGCGCG
>CANSLE010000166.1 GCA_947647645.1 uncultured Microbacterium sp. | reverse complement strand
CTCCGGCGTCGAGGGCACCCTGGAGGACGAGGTGAGCCGCTCACGCCTGCTCGCGGCCGTGGGTCTCCACGGCGCGGACGAGCCGATGCTCGAACGCGCGATCCGCACGTCGCAGAGCATCGAGGTCGCGGCCGAGGTCGAGCGCCAGCGCCGCATCCTCGCGACGGCGCTCGCCAACGCCGTGAACGTCCTCAACCCCTCGACCGTCATCCTCGGCGGATTCCTCGCCACGATCCTCGAGCAGGATGCCGGGGCACTCCTGTCCGCCGTGCGCGACCAGGCCATGGCGATGAACGTCGAGGAGCTGCAGCTGCGGCCCGCCGCCCTCGGCCCCGACCGCCTCCTCGTGGGGGCAGCGGAGATCGCGTTCGACGCCCTGCTGAGCGATCCGCTCGACGCCGCCTGACCCCCGGCATCCCCCTCCACCCCCGCCTCGCGGCGCGGGGGGTCAGCGCAGCGGGGCGGTCGTCGCCCGGGGGATCAGACGCGTCGGAAGGACGAGGTGCGTCGCCTCCGGCATCCCCCCGGACAGCATCGTCACCAGCATCCGTGCCGCTTCGGCCCCGAGGCGCTGGATCGGCTGGCGCACGGTGCTGAGCGGGCGCGCCGTCAGGAAGGCCTCGGGGATGTCGTCGAAGCCGATCACCGACAGATCCCCCGGGACATCCAGCCCGAGCTCGCCCGCGACCTCGATGACCCCGAGTGCGGTCCGGTCGTTCGCCGCGAACACCGCCGTGGGCCGGTCGGGTTGCTGCAGCAGAGCGCGCCCGACGACGCGGACCGTGTCGGGGTCGTACATGCCGATGGCCACGAGCGCGGGGTCGAACGGGATGCCGGCCTGACGCAGCGCCCGCCGGTAGCCCGCCTCGCGCATCTCCGACGAGCGCAGCTCGGGGCGCCCGGCGAGATAGCCGACACGTCGATGGCCGAGCTCAAGGAGATGGGTCGTCGCCTCGAAGCCGCCGGTGAAGCTGTCGGACTCGACGGACGGGATGTCGACGCGCCCGGCGTGCGGGTCGACGGCGACGATCGGGACGTCGGCGTTCACACCGACCACCGTGGGGGTCACCATGATGGCCGCGTCGATCAGGGTGCCGCTCAGTCGGCTGAGCGAGCGCCGCTCCCACCCCTGGGGATCGCTGTCGCGCGCCCCGCTGTAGGCCAGCAGGTCGTAGCGGTGCCCGCTGAGGGCCGCTCCGACCCCCTTGAGCACCTCGGCGCTGAACGGTTCGAAGTCGGAGACCAGCACGCCGACGACACCGGTGCGTCGCGAGCGCATGCTGCTCGCGACGAGGCTCGACTCGTACCCGAGCTCGGCCACGGCATCGAGCACCCGTGAGACGGTCGCGCTCGCCACGCCGTAACGGCCGTTGACCGCCTTGGAGACCGTGGCCACGGACACTCCCGCGGCCGCGGCCACGTCATGAATGGTGGCTCTGCGACTCACGGGGCGATCATACGGGTACGGAAACGTTATTGAAAAGGTTTTTGAAAACGTTTGACGTTGTTGGCAACAAATGGTCACACTGGTGCCATTCCGGCCCGAACCCGTTCACCGGAATGCTCCGTACCCCGAATGACCGGGGTGAGGCTCAATGAGGAGGACAGGAATCACATGAAGGCGAACAAGATCCTGACCGGGGCAGCGCTCCTGGTCGCGGGCACGCTCGGTCTGAGCGCCTGCAGCGGCGGGACCGGAGGCACCAACGCCGACGGCAAGGTCGAGATGAAGCTCTGGCAGAACTCGACCACCGGCCCCGGCCAGCAGTTCTGGAAGGACGCGATCGCGGCCTTCGAGAAGGCGAACCCGAAGGTCACCATCACGATGCAGTCCGTGCAGAACGAGGACATGGACGGCAAGCTGCAGACCGCGCTGAACGCCGGCGACGCGCCCGACATCTTCCTCCAGCGCGGCGGCGGCAAGCTCGCCGCGATGGTGAAGGCGGGCCAGCTGATGGACCTCACCGACAAGATCGGCGACACCGCCAAGTCGGAGATCTCGGCGGGGACGTTCAAGGCGGAGACCTACCAGGACAAGATCTGGGCGATGCCGCTGGCGGTGCTGCCGAGCGGCTTCTGGTACAGCTCCGACCTCTTCACCAAGGCCGGCATCAGCACGCCTCCGTCGACCGTCGGCGATCTCGAGTCCACCGTCGGGAAGCTGAAGTCCGCCGGCATCGCACCCATCGCGCTCGGCGCGAAGGACGCGTGGCCGGCCGCCCACTGGTACTACAACTTCGCACTGCGCGAGTGCAGCGCACAGACCATCGAGAAGACCGGGGACTCGAAGGACTTCAGCGACGGCTGCTGGCTGAAGGCCGCGGAGGACCTCAACAACTTCGCCGCCATCAAGCCCTTCAACGAGGGATTCCTGACCACCTCCGCCCAGCAGGGCGCCGGCAGCTCCGCCGGCCTGGTCGCCAACCACCAGGCCGCGATGGAGCTCATGGGCGCGTGGGACCCGGGCGTGATCGCCTCGCTCACGCCGAACGAGAAGCCCCTCCCCGACCTGGCATGGTTCCCCTTCCCCGAGGTGTCCGGCGGCAAGGGCGAACCCGGCTCGATGATGGGCGGTGTCGACGGATACTCCTGCTCGGCCAAGGCCCCCAAGGAGTGCGCCGACTTCCTCAACTTCATCGCGTCGGCCGACCAGCAGAAGGCGTACTACGCGGCCTTCAACGCCCCGCCGGTCAACAAGACCGCACAGGCGGCCGTCAAGGAGTCGTACCTGCAGGCGGTGCTCGCCGCCTACAACAAGGCGCCGTTCGTCTCGCAGTGGCTCGACACCGTGCTCGGTCAGAACGTCGGCAACGCACTGAACGTCGCGGTCGTCGACCTGCTCGCGGGCAAGAGCTCCCCGCAGCAGATGATCGAGTCGGTCACCGCCGCGGCCAAGAAGGGCTGATCGGATCGTGTCCCTCCGCGAGACCTCCGTGGCCGTCCCCGACCCGGAGACGGATCTCGCGCAGCACGGCGGGGGCGGCGTGACGCCGCCCCCGCCCACGCCGCGCCGCCGTCCCCGTGGACTGGGCTGGGCCGGGCGATTCGAGATCGCGCTCCTCATCGGACCCGCGCTCGTCATGTTCCTCGGCTTCGTGATCTTCCCCGTCGCGATGGCGGCCTACTACGGCTTCTTCCGGTGGCAGGGCTACGGTGCCCCCACCGACTTCGTCGGCCTGCAGAACTACCTCACGATCCTCGCCGACCCCACCTTCCTCGAAGCCCTCGGGCACAACGGCTTCATCGTGATCGCCTCGATCGTGCTCCAGGGCCCGGTCGCGGTGCTGCTCGCGCTCCTCCTCAACCGGCGGATGCGGGGGCAGTCCCTCATCCGCGTGCTCATCTTCGTGCCGTACGTCATCGCCGAGGTCGTCGTCGGCACCGGCTTCGGGCTCATGCTGCAGACGCAGGGCGCCCTCAACGGCCTCCTCCAGAGCTGGGGACTCGGAGCGCTCGCCCACGACTGGATCGCCGATCCGGCGATCGCCATCTGGACGTTGATGGCGATCCTCACCTGGAAGTACGTCGGCTTCGCCGTCATCCTCTTCCTCGCGGGTCTCCAGGGCATCCCCGAGGAGCTCTACGAGGCCGCGGCCCTCGACGGCGCCGGCTACTGGCAGACGCACTGGCGCATCACGCTGCCGCTGCTGGCTCCGACGCTGCGCATCTGGGCGTTCCTGTCGATCATCGGCGCGCTGCAGCTGTTCGACCTCGTCTACATCATCTGGGGGCAGTACGTCGCATCGACGGCGGGCACCTCCACGATGGCGACCTACATGGTCGTCAACGGCCGCAACGCCGGCAACTTCGGCTACGGCAACGCCGTCGCCGTCGTCATCTTCGTCATCTCGCTCGTCGTCGCCCTCATCTACCAGCGCTTCGTGCTGCGCCGCGACACGGCCGGCGCCATCACCGAAGGGAAGAAGACCCGATGAGCGCGCTCACCGCCGACACCGCCACCCTCACGACCGGCTCCCGCGCCGGCCGCGGCTCCTCCCGTCGCCGGGCGAAGGAGCGCCTGCCGTGGGGCAGCCCGATCGTCTACTTCGTGGCGCTCGTGGTCATCGCCCTGATGCTGGCCCCGGTCCTGTACATCGTCATCGGCGGCTTCCGCAGCAACTCGCAGATCACGGTGGACCCTGCGGGCTGGCCCGACCCGTGGAACGCGCAGAACTACCTGACGGTGCTGACCGGTCCGCAGTTCTGGCGCCAGGTGCTCAACTCGCTGATCGCGGCGACCGCCACCACCGCCGGCGTCGTCGCGCTCGGGCTGATGGCGAGCTACGTCATCGCGCGCTATCCGTTCCGCGGGCGCGGTGTGCTGTATGCCCTCTTCGCCGCGGGCCTCATGTTCCCGATCACCGTCGCGATCACGCCGCTGTACATCGTGATCCGCGACCTCGGCCTCATGAACTCGCTGGCCGGGATCATCCTGCCCCAGATCGCGTTCGCACTGCCGACGACCATCATCATCCTCGTGCCGTTCCTGCGCGCGATCCCGGACGAGATCCAGGAGGCCGCGTTCATCGACGGCTGCAGCCGTCTGGGCTTCTTCTGGCGGATGGTGCTGCCGTTGTCGGTCCCCGGCGTCATCACCGTCGGCATCCTGGCCTTCATCGGCAGCTGGAACAGCTACCTGCTGCCGCTGTTCATCCTCAACAACGAGGCCAGCTTCACGCTCCCCCTCGGGGTGCAGGCCTTCTCCTCCCAGTACTCGGTCGACACCGCCAAGGTGCTGGCCTTCACCTCTCTGTCGATGCTCCCGGCACTGCTGTTCTTCAGCCTGTTCGAGCGTCGCATCGTCGGCGGCCTCACGGGCGCCGTGAAGGGCTGATCCGCATGACGATCTCCGACAACTCCCTCGACCGCCGTCTCGTGCAGCCGGTGTCGCCCCGCGTGGCCGCACTGATGGCCGACATGACCCTCGAGCAGAAGGTCGCGCAACTGACCGGCTTCTGGGTCGACCAGGGCGACGAGGTGGTGGCGCCGATGGCCGGCGAGATGGCCTCGTCCGACCGGTACGAACAGGCCTCCGCGCACGGCCTCGGCCACCTCACGCGCGTCTACGGCACCCGGCCGGTGGATGCCGCGGAGCGCGCGAGCTGGCTGTGGGAGGAGCAGCAGCGCCTTCGTGACGCCTCGGGCCACGGCATCGGCGCGATCGTGCACGAGGAGTCGCTGACCGGGCTCGCGGCGTGGAAGGCGGCGACCTTCCCCACCCCGCTCGCCTGGGGCGCCGCGTTCGACCCCGAGCTGGTGGAACGGATGGGCCGCCTCATCGGCGCGTCCATGCGCGAGCTCGGCGTGCACCAGACGCTCGCACCCGTGCTGGACGTGATCCGCGATCCTCGCTGGGGCCGCGTCGACGAGTGCATCTCGGAGGACCCGTACGTCGTCGCCACGATCGCCACGGCGTATGTCCGGGGCATCCAGGATGCCGGGGTGCATGCGACGCTGAAGCACTTCGTGGGGTACTCCGCGTCGCAGGCGGGCCGCAACCACGCGCCGGTGCACGCCGGCCCGCGGGAGATCGCCGACGTGTTCCTCCCGCCGTTCGAGATGGCGGTGCGCGACGGCGGGGCGCGATCGGTGATGAACTCGTACACCGACGTGGACGGCATCCCGGTGGCCTCCGATCCACGGCTGCTCACCGATCTCCTGCGCGGCGTGTGGGGTTTCGACGGCGTCGTCGTGTCGGACTATTTCGCGATCGCGTTCCTCGAGACGATGCACGCCGTCGCCGCGGACCGCACCGAGGCGGCGCGCCTCGCGCTGA
>CANSLE010000165.1 GCA_947647645.1 uncultured Microbacterium sp. | reverse complement strand
CGTTCCCGCCAAGGGCGTCTCGGGCTCGGGCTACAGCGGTCACTACTTCTGGGACACCGAGATCTACGTGCTCCCGTTCCTCATGTACACCACGCCGGTCTGGGCCCGCAACGCCCTGCGGATGCGTTACCTCATGCTGCCCGCGGCCCGCCGCCGCGCGGCGCAGCTGAACGAGGCGGGAGCGCTGTTCCCGTGGCGCACGATCAGCGGCGAGGAGGCGTCGGCCTACTACGCCGCGGGCACCGCGCAGTACCACATCAACGCCGACGTCAGCTTCGCGCTCGCCAAGTACGTGCGCGCCACCGGCGACGACGAGTTCCTCTATCGCGAGGGCGTCGACATCGCCGTCGAGACGGCGCGCCTGTGGGCCACGCTCGGGTTCTGGCGGTTCACCGAGGACGGTCAGCCCGAGGTGTTCCACATCCACGGCGTGACCGGGCCGGACGAGTACACGACGGTCGTCAACGACAACCTGTTCACGAACGTGATGGCACGCTTCAACCTGCGTTTCGCCGCGCGCGCGGTGCGGGAGATGGCCGAGACGGCGCCGGATTACTACGCGCAGATGGTGGAGCGGCTCTCCTTCGACCCGTCCGAGGCCGATGCGTGGGATGCCGCGGCGGAGGCCATGCACATCCCGTTCAGCGAGGGCCTCGGCATCCACCCGCAGGACGAGGTCTTCCTGGAGCGCGAGGTGTGGGACCTGGAACACACGCCCCGCGAGCAGCGCCCGCTCCTGCTGCACTTCCACCCGCTCGTCATCTACCGCTATCAGGTGCTCAAGCAGGCCGACGTCGTGCTGGCGCTGTACCTGCAGGGCAACCACTTCACCGATGAGGAGAAGCTCGCCGACTTCGAGTACTACGATCCGCTGACCACGGGCGACTCGACGCTGTCGGCGGTCGTGCAGGCGATCCTCGCGGCCGAGGTCGGGTACCAGGACCTCGCGCTGGAGTACTTCTCGCAGTCGATCTTCGTCGACCTGGGCGATCTGCACCACAACGCCGCCGACGGCGTGCACGTCGCGTCGGCCGGCGGGGTGTGGACCGCTCTCGTCGCCGGCTTCGGCGGCATGCGCGACCACTACGGCGAGCTGAGCTTCGACCCGCGTCTGCCCAAGGACTGGCCGTCGCTCGCGTTCACCCTCCACTGGCGGGGCACACCGCTGAAGATCCGGATCACCCCCGACGAGCTGCGCGTGGATGCCGGGGCCGGCGTCCCCGTCGACTTCTCGGTGCGCGGCGAGTCGTTCGTCGCCCGGCCGCAGTCGACGCTCACCGTGCCGCTGCGCGGCCAGGGCCCGGTCCTGTCCGGGCGGCCGACGATCAGCGACATCGGTGACGCGCTTCGCGAGGACGGCACGCTCATGTCGGCATCCATTCCCACGATGACCACCTCGATCCCGGTCATCACGGGCAGCGTGCCGATCGTCGGCGACCGTGCGGGTGACGACGCGAACCTCGGCATCGACTCCTGACCCCTCCCGCGGTCTGCGCATCGCGTTCAGGGATTCCCTGAGTGGGTGCTCTACGGTATGGACGTCATGACCTCCGCGCTGAACCCTCCTCCGACGTCGACCGCTCCTCTGTCCGCGGAGCCGGCAGAGCCCGCCGAGCACCGATGGCCGAACATGCGGACGCTGTGGTTCTTCGTCAAGCCGTATCGGGCGCGCTTGGCGCTCGGCTTCCTGCTGGGGCTCGGCACCACGGCCGCGGCCCTGGCCACGCCCCTCGTCACGAAGCAGGTCCTCGACTCGGTCGGCGCCCCCGGCGACATGGTGCGCCCGATCGCGCTGCTGCTCGGACTCGTGGTCCTCGCGGCCGGGTTCGGCTTCGCGCAAGCCGTGCTGCTCGGAAACCTCGCCGAAGACGTCGTGTTCTCGGTGCGTGCGCTGCTCGTCGGTCGCTTCTTCCGGGGGCGGGTGTCCGACCTGCAGTTCCGCCCGACCGGCGAGGTGGTCACGAGGGTGACCTCCGACACGGTGCTGCTGCGCGAAGCGACATCCTCGGCCCTGGTGAACCTCGTGAACCAGGTCATCGCGCTCGTCGGCGCGCTCGCCCTGATGGCGATCCTCGATCCCACCCTGTTCGTGGTGGCGCTGGCCTGCATCACCGTGGTGGGCGTTCTCGCGGGTCGTCTCATGCCGAGGATCGCCGAGGCCCAACGGCGCGCGCAGGAGGCGGTGGGGCGGCTGGGGGCGATCCTTGAGGGCGGCGCCCGAGCCATGCGCACGATGAAGGCGGCGCGCGCGGAGACGACGGAGGAGCGCCGCGTGCTCGACCAGGCTCGCGAGTCCATGCATCACGGCAAACGGGCGAATCGCACGGAGGCGTTCGCCTGGACTATCGCGTCGACGGGGATCCAGTTCGGCATCCTGGTGATCCTGTCGGTGGGAGCGTGGCGGATCGGTGCCGGCTGGCTCGAGGTGTCGACGCTCGTGGCGTTCCTGCTCTATGCGTTTCAGCTCGTCGAGCCGGTCAGCTCGATCACGATGTACGTCGCCGAGCTGCAGGCGGGGTCGGCGGCTGCCGCCCGCATCCGCGAGACGGAGGACATCCTCGCCGAGGACACGCGTACCGGGGCGGCGGCACCGCGTACGCCGACCGACTCGACGGCGTTGGCTTTCGAACACGTCTCCTTCACCTACCCGGGCGCCGTGACGCCGGCGGTGGCGGATCTGTCGCTCGAGCTGCCGCCGCGCGGACGGATCGCCGTGGTGGGGCCGTCGGGCGCGGGCAAGACCAGCCTGTTCTCCCTGATCCTCGGCTTCTACCGCCCCGAGTCGGGGATCATCCGCATGAACGGCGGTGACTACAGCACGCTCTCGCTGAGCTCGATCCGAGAACGGATCGCCTACGTCGAGCAGGAGACGCCGCTGCTCGCCGGCACGGTGCGCTACAACCTGTCCTATCGCTTCCCGGATGCGAGCGACGAGGAACTGTGGGCGGCGCTGGAGGCTGTGCGACTGCGGGAGCTCGTAGAGAGCTTCCCGTCCGGCTTGGACGAGCCGGTCAGCACGACCAGCCTGTCCGGTGGGCAGCGCCAACGGATCGGGGTGGCGCGCGCGATCGTGCGGCGACCAGATGTCCTGCTGCTGGACGAGGCGACCGCGCAACTCGACGGGTTGACCGAAGCGGCGATCCATGACGTGGTCGAGCGGATCTCATCCGACGCCCTCGTCGTCACGATCGCGCACCGCCTCTCCACCGTCATGGATGCCGACCGGATTCTCGTCATGGACCAGGGGAGCATTCTCGCGTCGGGCACGCACAGCGAGCTCGTGGTCGCGAGCCCGCTCTATGCACGCCTCGTCGAGGCGTTGCGGATCGCTCCCCTCGGGGCGGCGAAGCGGGCCGCCGACGCGTCGCGCCCGCCGGGCTCATCCGCGCCGGAGACTCCGCGCGTCGCACCGGCTCCGTCGGATTCGGGGTCGCGACTTGTCGTCAGCGCGCCGCCGTCCCGGCCGTTTGCGACCCCGAACCGGCCGGAGCGCGCTCGGCCATGATCGCCCGCACGGCGTCGCGGCCGGCGCGGTTGGCGCCGACGGTGGACTGCGACGGCCCGTAGCCGATGAGGAACAGTCTCGGCTCGTCGAGGGACCGTCCCCTGCCCACGCGGATCCCGCCGGCGGGGGTGCGCAGACCCAGGGGAGCGAGGTGTGCGATGTCGGCGCGGAAGCCCGTCGCCCACACGATGACGTCGGCGGGCTCGAGCGATCCGTCCGGCATCCGCACACCGCGCTTCTCGATGCGGTCGAACATCGGATGCCGCACGAGCACGCCCCGCTCCTGCGCCGCGCGCGCCCACGGCGTCCAGTGCTGTCCGGTCACCGAGATCACGCTGCCGGGTGGCTCTCCGCGGCGCACGCGCTCCTCGACCCCCGCGATCGCGGCGACCCGTGCCGCGGTGTCGAACTCGGCGGCATCCCACCGCACCTCCGAGCGCGTCACCCAGAACGTGTCGGTCACGCGGGAGATCTCCTCGAGCAGCTGCACCGCCGAGATGCCGGCGCCGACGATGACCACGCGGCGACCGATGAACTCGCCGGCCGACACGTAGTCGTGCACGTGCAGCTGGCGTCCGGCGAACTCCTCCTGTCCCGGGTAGCGCGGCCAGAAGGGGCGACGCCACGTCCCGGTGGCGTTGATCACGGAGCCCGCCAGCCACACGCCGCGATCGGTCTCGACCCGCAGCGGCCCTCGCGGGTCGTCGTCGGCGCGGCGGACCGCGGTGACGACGACCGGCCGCATGACCCTCAGGTCGAACCGGCGTTCGTAGTCGGCGAAGTAGGCCGGGAGCACGTCGACGCTCGCAGCCGTCGGATCGGCGGGCGGGACGGGGTATCCGGGAAGGTCGTGGATGCCGTTGACCGTCGCCATCCGCAGCGAGCGCCAGCGGTGCTGCCAGGCGCCGCCCGGGGCGGCGTCGGCGTCGAGCACGACGAAGGTCGCCGCGCTCGACGCGCTGGAGTCGTCCGCGGGGACGAATCCCCGGCGGCGCAGGTGGTACGCGGCGGACAGTCCCGCCTGTCCGCCGCCGATGACGAGCACGTCGACCGTCCGGACGGGGATGGCGGTGCTCATGCCCATCACAACGCGACGGCGGTGTCGTTGTTCCCGCGTCGCGCCGTTCTCGTGCCGCATGTCGGGGGCACGCCGTAGTCTGTTCAGGTGACCACCGCCCTGTACCGCCGCTATCGTCCCGAGACGTTTGGCGAGATGATCGGGCAGGCGCAGGTGACCGAGCCGCTCATGACGGCGCTGCGCGGCGATCGCGTCGGCCACGCCTACCTGTTCAGCGGTCCCCGCGGCTGTGGGAAGACCACGTCCGCACGCATCCTGGCGCGCTGCCTCAACTGCGCCGCCGGTCCGACCGACACCCCGTGCGGCGTCTGCGACAGCTGCGTGGAGCTCAGTCGCGGCGGCGGCGGCTCTCTCGACGTGGTCGAGATCGACGCGGCATCCCACAACGGCGTGGACGACGCCCGCGACCTGCGCGAGCGCGCGATCTTCGCCCCCGCGCGCGACCGCTTCAAGATCTTCATCCTCGACGAGGCCCACATGGTCACGGCACAGGGCTTCAACGCACTGCTGAAGCTCGTCGAAGAGCCGCCCGAGCACGTCAAGTTCATCTTCGCGACGACCGAGCCGGAGAAGGTCATCGGGACGATCCGTTCGCGCACGCACCACTACCCGTTCCGTCTCGTCGCGCCGGCGGCCATGCTCGAGTACGTCGAGCAGCTCTGCGCCCAGGAGGGGGTGCAGACCGAAGCGGGCGTGCTTCCGCTCGTGGTCCGTGCCGGCGGCGGCTCTCCGCGCGACACCCTGTCGCTGCTCGACCAGCTCATCGCGGGATCGGACCCGGTCGACGGCGCCGACGGCGCGACCGTCCGCTATGAACGAGCCGTCGCGTTGCTCGGCTACACCCACGGAGCCCTGCTCGACGAGGTCGTGACGGCCTTCTCGGTCCACGACGCCGCCGCCGCTTTCGCGGCCATCGACCGGGTCGTGCAGACCGGGCAGGATCCGCGCCGGTTCGTCGACGATCTGCTCGAGCGCCTCCGCGACCTCATCATCGTCGCGGCGACCGGCGACGGAGCTGGCGCGGTGCTGCGCGGCATCCCCGCCGACGAGCTCGAGCGGATGGGACGTCAGGCGTCCGCGTTCGGCACCGATCGGCTCTCGCGCATCGCCGACCTCGTCGTCGGGGCGCTCGACGACATGAGCGGCGCGACCTCGCCGCGCCTGCAGCTCGAGCTGCTCGTGGCCCGCGTGCTCGCTCACACCGCCCCCACCGCTGCC
>CANSLE010000164.1 GCA_947647645.1 uncultured Microbacterium sp. | reverse complement strand
CCCGTCGTCGCCGCCCGCGCGCAGGCGCTCGATCACCCGGTCTCGCGCGGCGGCGCCGGCGCCACGGTGTTCGGCGAGCCGAACGACACGCGCACGAGCCCCGAGTGGGCCGCCTGGGCGAACGGCGTCGCCGTCCGCGAGCTCGACTACCACGACACCTTCCTCGCCGCGGAGTACTCGCACCCGGGTGACAACATCCCGCCGATCCTCGCGGTCGCCCAGCATGTCGGCGCCGACGGGGCCGCGCTCGTCCGCGGCATCGCGACGGGGTACGAGATCCAGATGGACCTCGTGCGCGCGATCAGCCTGCACCGGCACAAGATCGACCACGTCGCGCACCTCGGCCCGTCCGCGGCGGCCGGCATCGGCACCCTGCTCGGGCTCGATGCCGACACGATCGCCCAGGCCGTCGCCCAGGCGCTGCACACGACCACCGCCACACGCCAGTCCCGCAAGGGCGAGATCTCCACCTGGAAGGCGCACGCCCCGGCCTTCGCCGGCAAGATGGCGGTCGAGGCCGTCGACCGGGCGATGCGCGGGCAGACCTCGCCGTCGCCGATCTACGAGGGCGAGGACGGCGTCATCGCCTGGATGCTCGACGGCAAGGATGCCGCGTACGACGTGCCGCTGCCTGCCCCCGGCGAGCCCAAGCGCGCCATCCTCGACTCCTACACGAAGGAGCACTCGGCCGAGTACCAGGCACAGGCGTGGATCGACCTGGCCCGCAAGCTCCACAGCGCCCGACCCGAGCTCGCCGACCCCGCCAAGGTCGAGAGCATCGTGCTGCACACCAGCCACCACACGCACTACGTGATCGGCTCGGGTGCGAACGACCCCCAGAAGTACGACCCGACGGCTTCCCGCGAGACGCTCGACCACTCGATCCCGTACATCTTCGCCGTCGCCCTGCAGGATGGCGGCTGGCACCATGTCGACTCCTACCTGCCCGCTCGCGCCGCCCGCGAGGACACGGTCGCTCTGTGGCACAAGATCACGACGGCCGAGGATGCCGAGTGGACCCGCCGCTACCACTCCGAGGACCCCGACGAGAAGGCGTTCGGCGGGCGCGTGGAGATCCGCCTGACGGATGGATCGACGATCGTCGACGAGATCGCGGTCGCTGACGCACACCCGCTCGGAGCGCGCCCGTTCGCCCGAGCCGACTACATCCGCAAGTTCCGCCTCCTGGCCGCGCCGGTGCTCGAGTCCGCCGAGATCGAGCGCTTCCTCTCCCTCGCCGCACGGCTGCCCGAGCTGACGGCGGACGAGGTGCGGGAGCTCGACATCGTCGCGAAGGCCGGTGTCCTGGCTTCCGTCCCGAGCCCGAGGGGACTGTTCTGATGCTGTACAGCCAGACGCCGGCGTCCGAGAAGCGGCGCGTGCTGCGTGAGCGCCTGCGGGCGGGGGAGCTGGTCCGCTTCCCCGGCGCGTTCAACCCGCTGTCGGCCCGGCTCATCGAGCAGAAGGGATTCGAGGGCGTCTACGTCTCGGGTGCCGTGCTGAGCGCCGAACTCGGCCTTCCCGACATCGGACTCACCACGCTGACGGAGGTCGCCGGGCGCGGGCAGCAGATCGCGCGCATGACCGAGCTTCCGGCGATCATCGACGCCGACACCGGGTTCGGCGAGCCGATGAACGTCGCCCGCACCATCCAGTCCCTCGAGGATGCGGGCCTCGCCGGCGCCCACATCGAGGACCAGGTCAACCCGAAGCGCTGCGGCCACCTCGACGGCAAGCAGGTCGTCGACGAGGACACCGCGCTCCAGCGCATCCGCGCCGCCGCCGACGCCCGCCGCGACCCGAACTTCCTCATCATGGCGCGCACCGACATCCGCGCCGTCGAGGGGCTCGACGCGGCGATCGACCGCGCCAAGGCGCTGGTGGATGCCGGGGCCGACGCGATCTTCCCCGAGGCCATGCGCGACCTCTCCGAGTTCGCGGCGGTCTGCGCCGCCGTCGACGTGCCGGTGCTGGCCAACATGACCGAGTTCGGCAAGAGCGACCTGTTCACGGTCGACCAGCTGCGCGACGTCGGAGTGCAGATCGTCATCTGGCCGGTCTCGCTCCTGCGGATCGCCATGGGGGCCGCATCCCGGGCGCTCGATACGCTGAACGACGAGGGTCGCCTGACATCCCGCCTTGGCGAGATGCAGCATCGCGCCGACCTCTACGACCTGATCGACTACGAGGGCTACAACCGCTTCGATTCGAGCATCTTCACCTTCACGACCGACAACGACGCAGCCACGGAGGAGTGACATGAGCGACCAACAGATCCACAAGGGGCTCGCGGGGGTCGTCGCCGACGCCACCGCCATCAGCAAGGTCAACCCGGAGACGAACGCGCTCCTCTACCGGGGCTACCCCGTGCACGAGCTCGCGGCGACGCAGCCCGTCGAGGCGGTCGCCTACCTGCTCTGGAACGGCGAGCTGCCCAGCGCCGCCCAGCTCGCGGAGCTACGGGCGACCGAGCGTGCGCACCGCGCCCTCGCCGACGACGTCAAGACCGTCATCGATCTGACGCCGCTCGACGCCCACCCGATGGACGAGGTGCGCTCGGCGATCAGCGTCCTCGGCGCGCGTGAACTCGCCGGCACGGGCTCGGTGCTCGACGCGGGCGGGTCGCCGACGGACAACCTCGCCCGCAGCATCCGCCTGTTCGCGGCGCTGCCCGCGATCGTCGCCTACGGGCAGCGCCGTCGCCGCGGTCAGGAGCCGATCGCCGCGCGCGACGACCTCGACTACGCCGCCAACTTCCTCTGGATGACCTTCGGCGAGGAGTTCGACCCCGTCGTCGTCGACGCGTTCACCCGGTCGATGATCCTCTACGCGGAGCACTCGTTCAACGCGTCCACGTTCACCGCCCGGGTGATCACCTCGACCCTCAGCGACCTCTACTCGGCGGTCGTGGGGGCCATCGGCGCCCTCAAGGGCCCGCTGCACGGCGGGGCGAACGAGGCGGTGCTGCACATCTTCGACGAGATCGGGGACGCCGACGAGGTCGTGCCGTGGCTGGAGCGTGCGCTCGCCGAGAAGCGCAAGATCATGGGCTTCGGTCACCGCGTCTACAAGCACGGCGACTCGCGGGTACCGACGATGAGGGCCGCCCTCGACACACTCATCGCCTATTACGACCGTCCCGACGTCGAGGCGCTGTACGTGACGCTCGAGCGCGAGTTCGTCGAGCGCAAGGGCATCTATCCCAACCTCGACTACCCGTCGGGCCCGGCGTACAACCTCATGGGGTTCGACACCCTCACGTTCACGCCGCTGTTCGTCGCGGCGCGGGTGGTCGGGTGGACCGCGCACATCATGGAGCAGGCGGCGTCCAACGCCCTCATCCGCCCTCTCTCCGCCTACAGCGGCGTGGACGAGCGGCATGTCGAGGGCTTCGTCGACGAGGTCGGCACGTCCTCCATCACGCTGCGGGCCGCCGAAGCGGAGGGCTGAGCGCCCATGCGCACCGCGGTCATCGTCGACGCCGTCCGCACCCCGTCGGGCCGCGGCAAGCCGGGCGGCGCGTTGAGCGGCATCCACCCCGTCGACCTCGCGGCCGAGGTGCTGCGCGCGACGCTCGAACGCAACGGGCTGCCGTCGACGCAGGTCGACGACGTGCTGCTCGGCTGCGTCAGCCAGGTCGGCGAGCAGACGATGAACGTGGCGCGGCAGGCGGTGCTCGCGGCGGGATTCGACGAACGGGTTCCGGCGACGACGATCGACCGGCAGTGCGGGTCGAGCCAGCAGGCCGCCCACTTCGCCGCGCAGGCGGTGATGGCGGGCCAGTACGACGTCGTCATCGCCGGCGGCGTCGAGTCGATGAGCCGGGTGCCGCTCGGCGTCGCGGCGTCCGTCGCCGGCTCGCCTTTCTCGCCCGGCCTGCACGCCCGCTACCCCGACGGCCTCGTCAACCAAGGCGTGTCGGCGGAGCTCATCGCCGCGCGCTGGGGGTTCTCGCGCGACGAGCTCGACGCGTTCGCGGTGGAGTCGCACGAACGGGCCGCGAGGGCACACGCTCAGGGGCGGTTCGCGTCGCAGCTGGTTCCCGTCGACGGTGTCGAGGTCGACGAGACGGTCCGTCCGGGAACGACCGTCGCCGGTTTGGCCGGGCTGGCGCCGGCGTTTCGGACGGATGCCGCGACACAGCGCTTCCCCGAGATCGAGTGGCGCATCACCCCGGGAAACTCCTCGCCGCTCACCGACGGCGCCTCCGCCGCGCTCATCATGAGCGAGGAGAAGGCCGTCGAACTCGGCCTCACGCCCCGCGCCCGCTTCCACGCGTTCGCCGTCGTCGGCGACGACCCGCTCCTGATGCTCACCGGTCCGATCCCGGCCACACGCCGTGTGCTCGAGCGCAGCGGGCTGAGCATCGACGACCTCGACGCCTACGAGGTGAACGAGGCGTTCGCGTCGGTGCCCCTCGCCTGGGCGGCCGAGGTCGGGGCGGATGCCGCCAAGCTCAACTCCTGGGGAGGCGCGATCGCGCTGGGGCACGCGCTCGGCTCCAGCGGCACCCGCCTCCTCGGTACGCTCCTCGCCCGTCTCGAGGCCACCGGCGGTCGCTACGGCCTGCAGACCATGTGCGAGGGCGGGGGCATGGCCAACGCCACGATCATCGAGCGGCTGTAGGCGTTCGACGCCGAGCGAGGAGCGCAGCGACGCGTCGAGACGCGCTACGCCCGCCGCATCCGCAGGGTGACGATCTCGAACGGTCGCAGGTGCAGGGACGCGCCGTGCGCATCCTGCGCAACGATGGAGGTCAGCGCCGTGGGGCGCTCCAGCAGGTCGGTCTGTGCGACCGGGCCGGCCGCGAAGCCTGGCGTCACCCGCGCCGATGCGCGACGGCCGAGCGCCTCGTACAACCGCACGACGACATCCCCGCTGTCGTCCTCCGCGAGCTTGACCGCCTCGACGACGACCCCCGGGTGATCGACCGACACCAACGGGGCGATCCCGGTCACCGCGGCCTCGATCGTGCGGACGGGGAGGTTCGCGCGGTAGCCCTCGCGGACCGCCGTCTCGACGTCCGCCCCGACGGCGACGCCGACGTGCAGGCGATGACGCCCCTGGTCCTGCGTCGGGTCGGGGAAGAGGGCGCCGCGCACGAGCGACAGCCGGGCGACGGTGACCGTGCCGCCGCCCTCGCGCGCCCGCCGCGTGATGTCGTGGCCGTAGGTCGAGTCATTGACGATCGCGACGCCGAAGTCGGGCTCCGCCACCCGCACCCAGCGATGCGCGACGGTCTCGAACCGCGCGGCATCCCACGACGTGTTGGTGTGGATCGGCCGTTCGATGTGCCCGAACTGGATCTCCGACGCCGCGGTGTGCGTGTGCAGGTCGAGCGGGAACGCGAACTTCAGCAGCTTCTGCTGCTCGTGCCAGTCGATCTCCAGGTCGAAGGAGAGCACGCGTGAGCCCGCCTCCAGACGGATGCGCTCGACGAGCTGCGAGGCACCGAATGCGCGCGTGACGACGATCTCGGTGCCGTCCACCGCGATGCCGTCGACCCCGTCGAGGTCGGTCACGTGATGGCGGTAGTGGGCATCGATGTCCCAGGCGTCCCACTGCGTCGGGGTGTCGCGATGCAGCTGCGGCAGGCCCAGCGCAGCCCCCGGGGCGACGGCCTCGCGTCCCGAGGCGACGTCGACGAGGGAGGTCACGAGGCCCCGGCGGTCCACGCGGGCGCGGACGATCCCGTTGTCGAGAACCCACCCGTCATCCGCGACCGTGGGCGTGACGGATGCCGGGACCGCCGCCGCGCCGGCACCCAGAGCCGGCGCTCCCGCGCGCGGGTGCGGCGCGGCGTTTACCGCGAGCCGGTGCTCACCTACGCCGCCGAGGGCGGCGAGGCTCTCCGCGACGATCTCCTCGAGCTCTCGGGCC
>CANSLE010000163.1 GCA_947647645.1 uncultured Microbacterium sp. | reverse complement strand
AGCGGCGCGGCGACCGGCGGAGTCGCCGGCGCGGCGGCGGCTGCCTTCTCGGCATCCTCCGCAGAGATCACCGGCGTCGACGCCGTGTTGCGCATCTCGCGCAGCTGTCTGCGGGTCAGCTGGGGAGTATCGGGCTGGTCGGGTGTGCTCATGCCTCGCTCCGGTAGAGGTGGTGCTTCGCAATGTATTGGACGACGCCGTCGGGGACGAGGTACCACACGGGGTGTCCCTTGCTGACGCGGCTGCGGCAGTCCGTCGACGAGATGGCCAGAGCGGGGATCTCGAGCCTGCTGACGACGTCCTCCGGCAAGCCCTCGGTCGAGAGGACGTGACCAGGGCGGGACACCGCGACGAAATGCGCGAGGTCCCACAGTCCGTCGTGGTCGCGCCATCCGAGGATCTGCGCGATGGCGTCGGCGCCGGTGATGAAGAAGAACTCGGCATCGGGCCGAGCCTCCTTCAGATCGCGAAGCGTGTCGATGGTGTAGGTGGGTCCGCCGCGGTCGATGTCGACGCGGCTGACGGTGAACTGCGGGTTGGATGCGGTGGCGATGACGGTCATGAGGTAGCGGTGCTCCCCGGCCGTCACCTTCTCCTTGTCCTTCTGCCACGGCATCCCCGTGGGCACGAAGACGACCTCGTCGAGGTCGAAGGACTGCGCGACTTCGCTCGCTGCCACGAGGTGTCCATGGTGGATCGGGTCGAAGGTTCCACCCATGACCCCGATGCGGGGGGCGCGCGTCGAAGTCATCCCGCCGTCCTAGTGGTGGCCGTGTCCCACCTGCGCCTGGTCGACGGGGTGCGCCTTGGCGTAGGCCTCGGCCTTGTGCGAGTGACGGTTGGCGACGTTGCGGTACGACAGCGTCACGAGGCCCAACGCCAGGAACACGATGAACGCGATCAGGCCGTAGATGAACGTCTCGGCCTGGACATTGCCGTGGTGCTCCACCTGCGCCGCCGCGAGGGCGAGGGTCGTGGCGAGGGTCATTCGGACTCCTTCGAAAGTCGGGTCTTCTCAGTTTAGGCGGTCAGGGACGAATCTGGCCGGACCCACGCGCCAGCCACTTCGTGCTGGTCAGTTCGGGAAGGCCCATCGGGCCACGGGCATGCAGCTTCTGCGTGGAGATGCCCACCTCGGCACCGAAGCCGAACTCGCCGCCGTCGGTGAAACGCGTCGACGCGTTCGCCATCACGACCGCGGAGTCAACCTCTGCGAGGAAGCGCTCGGCGTTGGCGTCGTCGGCGGTGACGATCGACTCCGTGTGGTGAGTCGAGTAGCGACGGATGTGCGCGAGCGCGTCGTCGAGGTCGTCGACGACGCGCATGGACAGGTCGAGGCTCATGTGCTCGGTCGACCAGTCCGCATCGGTCGCCGGGACGGCGCCGGCGACGAGCGCCTGCACGGCCTCGTCGCCGTGGATGGTGACCCCGGCATCCTGCAGTGCGGACGCGACGGGCGGGACGAGCCGTTCCGCCGCGTCGCGGAGCACGAGCACCGTCTCCACAGCGTTGCAGACGCTCGGCCGCTGCGCTTTGGCGTTGACGACGATCTGCTCGGCCCACGCCAGAGGCGCCGACGAGTCGAGGACGATGTGGACGACACCGGCGCCGGTCTCGATGACGGGCACCGCTGACTGCGTGACGACGGTCTCGATCAGCTCGGCGCTCCCGCGCGGGACGAGCACGTCCACGAGGCCCCGCGCCTGCATGAGGGCGTGGGCGCCCTCGCGGCCGAAGTCGTCGACGGTCTGGATCGCCTCGGGGTCGATGCCGCGGGCGTCGAGCGCCGCGCGCATCGTCGCGACGAGTGCGGCGTTGGTGGACGATGCCGCCATGCCACCCCGCAGCACCACGGCGTTGCCGGAGCGCAGCGCCAGCGCGGCGATGTCGACCGTGACGTTCGGGCGGGCCTCGTAGATGGAGCCGACGACGCCGAAGGGCACCGACACCTTCTGCAGTCGAACGCCGTTGGCGAGGGTCCTCTCCTCGAGGACGCGGCCGACCGGGTCCGGCAGCGCGGCGACGTCGCGGACTGCGGCGGCGAGGGCCTGCACTCGTCGCGCATCCAGGCGGAGACGGTCGAGCAGGCCCGTGGACAACCCCGCTCGAGCCCCGCGATCCAGGTCCTCCGCGTTCGCCGCGACGATGTCGGCCGTGGCGACCTCGATCGCATCGGCGATGGCGCGGAGTGCGTCGGCCTTCGCCGCGTCGTCGAGCAGCCCGATCTCTCGCGCCGCGTTGTGGGCGCGTTCGATGCGCGCGCGAGCGCTCGTGGGGGCGGCGATCGTGGGAGTCGTCATCCGCTCAGTGTATCGAGCGGCGGGCAGCGGCAGATGCGGACGGATGCCGCGCCTCACGCGGACGTCACGGTCGGCAGCGGCGTGGACCCGGTGCGCACGGGCGCATCCGGATTCGGGGCGAACCAGGTGCCGACGTGTGCGCCGGCGAGGGCGGACTCGACGAGATCCGCGCTGGTGACGAGCACGCCGACCCCGGCGGACGCGGCCAGTCGCGCCGCGGACGCCTTCGTGGCCGCGCCTCCGGTGCCGACGCTGTTGACCACGACGGAGCCGAACTCGAACCGGCTGAGATCGTCGCCGTAAGCCACGCTGTCGATGGCCTCGGCGCCGGGCTCGGACGGTGGGCGCGTGTACAGCGACGCGATGTCGCTCAGCAAGACCAGCGCGTCCGCTCCGATCAGCGTGGCGACCAGGGCGGCGAGGCGGTCATTGTCGCCGAAGCGGATCTCGTGAGTGGCGACCGTGTCGTTCTCGTTCACGATCGGCAGCACGCCGAGGCCCAGAAGGCGGTCCATCGCCCGTCGCGCATTGGCGCGGTGCGCCGGGTTGTCGAGGTCCCCGGCGGTGAGCAGCACCTGTCCGGCGAGCATCCCGTGCCGCTCGAGCGAGGTCTGGTAGCGCCACATGAGCACGTTCTGCCCGACCGCGGCCGCGGCCTGCTGGGTCGCGAGATCGGACGGCCGGCCCTCCAGGCTGAGGAGCGGAAGCGCGGTGGCGATCGCGCCGGAGGACACGAGCACCACCTGTGTGCCGCGCGCGCGGGCGGCGGCGAGGGCGTCGACGATCGCCTCGATGCGGTCGTGGTGCTCTCCGCTGATCGACGAGGAGCCGACCTTCACGACGACCCGTTGCGCACCCGCGATCTGTGACCGGTCCTGCACGCTCACGCCTCCTCGTCATCCTCCCGCTGGTAGGCGTCGACGCCGCCGCCGAGACGCTCGGCCTCGAGGTCGGCGCGCGCTTCCGCCTTGGCGTCCATGCGCTCGTGGTACCGCTCGCGTCGTTGCGACGTGGTGCGCCGCGGGTTGAGATCCAGGCGCGGGTCGGTGCCGCGGGGGGCCGTCATCAGCTCCGCCGCAGACGACAGCGAGGGATGCCAGTCGAACACGATGCCATCGCCGGGGCCGATGACGACGGTCGAGCCGGCGACGGCGCCCACGCGGTAGAGCTCGTCCTCGACACCCAGCTTCTCCAGGCGGTCCGCGAGGAAGCCGACGGCCTCCTCGTTCTGGAAGTCCGTCTGCTGCACCCAGCGCAGTGGCTTGTCGCCCAGGATGCGGTAGACATTGCCGTAGGTGCCGCCCTCGACGCGGATCTCGAAGTCCTTGTCGGCACCCTTCGGGCGGATGACGATCCGCTCGGCGACAGGTGTCTCGGCCAGCTGTGCACGGTGCGCGGCGACGATGTCGCCGAGGGCGAACGTGAGCTGACGCAGACCCTCGTGGCTGACGGTCGAGATCTCGAACACGCGGTAGCCGCGGCTTTCGAGCTCCGGGCGCACGAGGTCGGCGAGGTCCTTCGCCTCCGGGACGTCGATCTTGTTCAGGGCGACCAGCTGAGGACGCTCGAGCAGAGGGGTCTGGCCCTCGGGGACCGGATAGTTCGCAAGCTCCTCGCGGATCACGTCCAGGTCGCTCAGCGGATCACGACCGGGATCGAGCGTCGCGCAGTCGAGGACGTGCACCAGTGCGGTGCACCGCTCGACGTGGCGGAGGAACTCCAGTCCCAGCCCCTTGCCCTCGCTCGCGCCTTCGATGAGCCCGGGGACGTCGGCGACCGTGAAGCGCGTCTCCCCCGCCTGGACGACGCCGAGATTCGGATGCAGCGTCGTGAACGGGTAGTCGGCGATCTTCGGCCGCGCGGCGGAGACCGCGGCGATGAGGCTGGACTTGCCCGCCGAGGGGAAGCCGACGAGGGCCACGTCCGCCACCGTCTTGAGCTCCAGGAGGACATCGCCCTCCCAGCCCGGAGTGCCGAGGAGCGCGAACCCCGGCGCCTTGCGCTTGGGGTTGGCGAGGGCGGCGTTGCCGAGCCCGCCCTGGCCGCCCGGCGCCACGACGAAGCGCGTCCCGGGGACGATGAGGTCGGTGAGGGTCTCACCGTCGGCATCCTTCACCACGGTTCCGACCGGGACGGCGAGCTCGAGGCTCTCTCCCGCGGCACCGGAGCGGTTGTCGCCCATGCCGAACCCGCCGTTGCCCGCGGCGCGGTGCGGCGAGTGGTGGTACGAGAGCAGCGTCGTGACCTGGGGGTCGGCGACGAGGACGATGTCGCCGCCGTGTCCGCCGTTGCCGCCGTCGGGGCCGGCGAGCGGCTTGAACTTTTCGCGGCGGACGGACACGCAGCCGTTGCCGCCCTTGCCGGCGCGCAGATGGAGCGTCACTCGATCGACGAAGGTCACCATGTCGGTCTCCTGACGGGTGGGGTGGGGGTGGAACTCGGAGGTAAAGAAGGAGGGGCGAGCCGAAGCCCGCCCCTCACCTCATGTCTGTGGTCGACCGCGCGGTCACTCCGCAGCGGCGACGATGTTGACGACCTTGCGGCCGCCCTTGTTGCCGAACTCGACGGCGCCGGCCTCGAGGGCGAACAGCGTGTCGTCCCCGCCACGGCCGACGCCGGCACCGGGGTGGAAGTGCGTGCCGCGCTGGCGGACGAGGATCTCGCCGGCGAGGACCTGCTGGCCGCCGAAGCGCTTCACGCCCAGTCGCTGGGCGTTGGAGTCGCGACCGTTACGGGTGGAGCTTGCGCCCTTTTTGTGTGCCATCTCGTCTGCCTCTTCCGCTTACTTGATGCCGGTGATCTTGACGCGCGTGAGGTCCTGACGGTGGCCCTGACGCTTCTTGTAGCCGGTCTTGTTCTTGAACTTCTGGATGACGATCTTCGGACCGCGCTCCTCGCCGAGGACCTCGGCGGTGACGGTCACCTTCGCGAGCTTGTCGGCGTCGGTCGTCACGGCGTCGCCATCGACGAGCAGCACCGCGGGCAGCTCGAGCTTCTCGCCGACCTTGACCTGCTGACGGTCGAGAACGACGATCGTGCCGACCTCGACCTTCTCCTGACGGCCACCGGCGCGCACAACTGCGTAAACCACTTCACACCTGTTTTTCTTCTGCGGAACCTGCGGCTCCGGCTGTCTTCATGGGACGAGCACGTCCCGGGAAGGTCGTGCCCAAACATCCAGTGCGGAGGCGAAACTCGACGCACCAAGGGTCTACTTTACCGGATGCCGCGCCCATCGGCAAAAGCGCGACGAGGCGTGTCGCATGCCGACCTAGACTGCGGTCATGGCGATCCTCATCGACGACCCCCGCTGGCCGGCACATGGCCGGCTGTGGGCCCACCTGGTGAGCGACAGCGACCTCGAGGAGCTGCACGCCTTCGCGCAGGCGAACGGCATCCCTCGTCGCGGTTTCGACCGTGACCATTATGACGTCCCCGAAGACGCCGTCGAGCGCCTCGTGGACGCGGGTGCGGAGCACGTGAGCGGCCACGAGCTCGTCAAGCGGCTCATCGCCTCGGGCTTGCGGATCACCGCCCGCGAGCGGCGCGCGGGCTGAGGGTCACTCCCCCGCGTCGGCCGCGG
>CANSLE010000162.1 GCA_947647645.1 uncultured Microbacterium sp. | reverse complement strand
GCCGGGTCGGCGGCGCGCACGTCGGCGCGCCCGACCGCGACGGCCAGCGTGAACGAGGAGCTCAGCGCCCGCCCGTCGGCGTGGATCCCCGATCGTTGGAAGCCGAGGCAGTACAGCCCCTCGGCGCTGAACGCCCAGGTGCCGTGGACGTGCACGTGCTCCGCGATGCGGACGCTGTCGGCGGCGGAGATGCCGTCGCGCGTGGACATGAGCACCCGCGGCACCCCGAGATCGCTCTGATACAGCGTGAACTCCCCCGGTCCGTCGACCTTCTGCAGCGACCAGTCGATGCCCGCGGGGATCAGACCGCGGTCGATGAGCTCGCTCGACCAGCCCGGCCAGATGAGCCCGTCCTGCTGGGTCTCGGTGACCTGCCAGAGCGCGGCGCCGGGCGTCCCGAGGAAACGGAACGCGGCATGGTCGGGCACGCTCGTCTGCGCCTCGGGACGGATCTGGATCACGGTCCTCGCGGGATCGCGGTAGACGGGGTCGCCGTCGGTGTCGTCCTTCACGACGGTCGCGAGAGCCCCGGCATCCAGCCGCGAGGCGACGTCGACGTGCCCGGTCGTCAGGATCGTGGCGCCGGATGCCGTCAGGCTGCGGTTCGGCACGTCCCACACGACGGGTTCGGGCTCGGGTGCGCCGGGATCGACCGGCGTCGACCCGCTGCCGCCGTCCGCGCAGGGCGTCACGGATGCCGCGTCCACCCCGGCCACGAGCGTGAGCGTCTTCGTGATGCGGAAGGGTCGTCCCGCGGCGGTGACCCCCGACCAGGTCAGGGGGATGCAGTAGACGCCGGCGGCATCCACCGTGTGCGCACTGGTGAAGCCGTAGCGGGGGTGCAGGGTGGCGGTGCGGCGCTCCTGCTGCGGGCGGGTGTCGAGGGCGGTCGCGAGGCGATCGGAGATCGTGCCCGCGTTCAGCCAGTAGCGCCCCGGACCGCTCACCGCGCCGAGGGCGATGGTGACGTCGCCGGAAACCGTCGGCGCATCGATCGCCGTGGCGATCCGCTCGCGCGCCACCCAGGTGTCGCCGCTGCGAGGCAGCACGACGACCACCTTCTCCGGGTCGCGATAGTCGGTGCCCGAGCCGACCGGACGACGGAGGGCCGAGACCACGTCGACGTCGGCGCCGCGCTCGACGAGTTCGAGTCCACTGGCCGCGGCGTTGCCCGAGACGGATGCCGCGGAGAACACGGTCTGCGCGGTCGATACCGCGGTCACGGGCTGCGCGGGCGGCACCTCGACTGTGCGTGTACGCTCGCACGGCCGCACCTGCGAGAGGTCGACGTCGCCGACCACGACGGTCAGGAGTCCCTGCGCGGAACGGTCGAGGCCCGTGGCCTCCTCGTGGATGCGGGTCTCGATCGCCAGGCAGTAGCGGCCCGCGGACGTGAACGCCCAGTTCTCGTGGATGTGCGTGCGCCCCACCGGGAACCACGACGAGGTGTCGGTACGCGAGTTGAGGTAGTGCGCCGACCCCGACCAGACGACGACGTCCCCCGGGCCCTCCGCCTTCGACAGGCGCCAGGTGGCGTCGCGATCGGTGTACCCGACCGGCAGCTTGAGCATGCTCAGGCCCGGCCAGATCGTCTTGTTCTCGTAGTTCGCCCCCTGGGTGAAGCCGTAGTACGTCGCACCGGGGGTCCCGACGAACGTGACGTCCTGCAGCGCGTCCGGCTCGGGAACCCGGAAGGTGGCGAACTCTCCGCGCCCGACCCAGACGGCGTCTCGCAGCGGCGTCAGCTGCGCGGCGTCACCGTCGCCGGTGGCGAGCTGCAGCGAGCCGTCGGCGGCCAGCCGCGGCGCGAGGTCGAGGTGGTGCTTCCGGAACCAGGTGACGGAGGGGTCGAGCTGCTCGCTCCCGCCCGGATCGGTCGGCGTGGTCGGCGTCCCCCCGCCCTCCTGCTGTGCGCACGGGGTCACGGCCGCGGGATCGATGCCGACCGCGAAGGTGAAGGTCGCGTGGGTGCGCGTGGGCTCGGCCGCGCCCGCGAGGGTCGCGACGGCCCGGATGCTGACGCAGTACACGCCCGCGGCGGAGAAGGCGAACCCGGTGGCCGCCAGGTCGGTGAACTCCTTCGCGTTGGAGAAGAACTGATCGTTCCGCGGGTGCACCACCTGCGTCTCGGAGCGGCCTCCGGCGCGGCTGTCCCAGAACGCCGCACCCGAGCCGTCGCCCTGGAGGTCACCGTAGGCGTTCGAATAGCGGTACGTGGCCAGGTAGCCGCCGCCGGTCGTCGAGGCACCCGTCATCGAGACCTCGACCCCTTCGGACGTGTCCGACAGCTGTCCCCACGTCAGGAAGGGCGCGTCGAGATCCACCAGGAGCTCGTTCGATGGGGTGGCGTCCTTCCCCGGCGTGTAGACGCCCGCCGATCGCCACAGCGCTGTCCCCGGATCCGCGATCCGCGCCCAGTCGCGGTACGTCCCGCTCTGCGGAGAACGACCCGTGGCAGGCCACTGCGCGTCGCGGGCGGGCAGAGAGAACACGACGTCCGCGGGGTCGTGGGCGACGGTACGGCCCCGATCAGAGGTCACGACGTCGAGGCGGAGGCTCTCCTCGCGCACCCGCGGCGTCAGCAGGGCCACGCCCGCATCGATCACGGTGCGACCGGCAGCGGCCTGCTCGGGCTCCGGCGCGTAGGTCGGGAACGCGGCGGGCTGGGCGCAGGGCTCGATCGCCCCGGCATCCGCATCCCCCACGGCCACCGTCAGCGTCACCTCCGCGTTCAGGTAGGCGCCGTCGGTCGCCCGCTGAAGGTGCGTCGCCAGCGGCACGCAGACGCGGCCCGGCTCGAGGAACGCGAGGCTCACCGGACGCAGTCCGCCGCTGCCGCCGTCCATCCGTATCCAGGGGCTCTCCGCCGGCCGCTGGGTCGTCCCGGCGAAATCTCCGCCGCCCGTCAGCATCGCCGCGATCGGGTCTCCGGGCGCCAGCCCCAGACGGGTGCGGATGCCTGCGGACCCGAAGAAGGGCACGGGGTATGCGTCCTCCGGGATCGCGGAGGCGTCGAGAACCATCGACAGCGGATTGATGCCCGTTCCCCCCGCCACCGTGCGGTAGAGATCGCCGTGCGACGGGTCGATGCGCTGCCAGGCGTCGCTCCCGTCGGCCGCACCGGGCCACGGCTCGGCGCGCGGCACGCGTAGCACGGTGGTCGCGGGATCGAGGCGCGTCCCAGCGCCGTCGAGCAGGTAGTGGACCAGACGGTCGTCCTCGATCGCACTGGCGATGCGCACCTCGCCCTCCGAGAGAACGGTGCGCGCCGGCGCGGATGCCGCGGCGGAGAGGGGCGCGGCATCCGCGGAGTCGGGCTCGGTCGCGTGCGCCGGGGCGAGCGGAGCCAGGACGAGAGCGGCCGTCAGCACGGACGCGGCGAGAGAGGGGAAGATGCGCATGAGGGCTTTCGAAGATCGGGAGGGAGGATGCCGGACCCGCAGGAGCCGGAGCAGCCGATGCCGCCCCGGCCCCGCGATCGGCGAGAGGGTCAGAAGGTGAAGCGGTACGTCGTCGACGCGGAGAAGCCGCCCGCGCCGCCGACCGAGACCTTGACTCCGATGTCCGCGGCGCTGGAGGTGCCCGAGCCGCTGAACGTCCACGTGAGGTGCTCGTGGTAGGTCGCGCCGGCGGCGACCGACGGCGTGGTCCACGACACGGTCCGCTCCGATCCGGTGGCCGCGCTGTCGACCACGGTGGTCGCGCCGTTGGCGATCTTCAGACCCACGTTCGCCGGGATGCGGAAGGTGAAGGTGGCCGTCCGCGCGCCCGCCGCGGTGTTCTGGAAGCGGAGACCGCCGCCGGAGACCGGGGTGGTTGCGTCCTCCGCCTCGTCGATGACCTTGCCGCTGCCGACCGCGAACCAGGCGTCGGGCGCGGTGACCGTTCCCCAGGTCTCGTTCGTGTGGTCGTAGCTCTGCAGACGCGGTGACTGCGCCGCCGAGGCCGCGACGACGTCCCACTCCCCCGTATGCGCGCCGGTGGCCGCGGAGGCGGGAAGGGCGGGGGCGAGGCCGATGACGGCGGCGGTCGCCAGCGCCAGCAGGGCGCGCGCGAAAAGGGGGCGCCGCGTGGTCGTGGACGTGTTCGTGCTCATGGAGGTTCTCGTTTCTGTTCGGATCGTGGGGGATGGCGCCACCGTTCCTGGCGTCGGGACGAACCCTGCGCCGGAACGGTCAGCGCATTCGATCGGAGTAGACGAGATTGGCCCTCAGCCAGCCCACCAGCCGGCGACGCACGGGGCGCCAGTGGCTCCGCGGCCCGACGTGAGCGACGCGCGACGCGGGGGGCCGCAGGACCGCGGCCGGACATCCGCATGCGGGAACACCGCGAAGTCGCAGGTGGTCTCGGGAGTGCGCGTGCGGCATGGTGTCGACAGTTCTAAATGAGAATCATTATCAGCAGCTGGGAATCTCATTTGACCAGATCAGACCGCCGCCGTCAACTTCGGCCCCCGAGGACCGGCACTCACTCGCGCGGGGCGTGCGCCTCGAGGAACTCGTAGAGGTCGGTCGTGTCGACGCCGGGAAACGCCCCGGTGGGCAGGGTCGCCAGCAGCGTCCGCGGCGTGCGCACATTCGGCCACGCCTGATCGCGCCACTGCGACTCGAGCGCGGCGGGAGCGCGGCGGCAGCACACCTCGACGGCGTGCCGGGACACGCCGCGGTTGGTGGTCTCGCGCCCGACGAACCACTTGGTGTCGTCGAAGCGCACCCCGACCGACACCGAGTGGGCGCCCTCGCTGGAGGCCTCGACGCGCGCGGTGCACCAGAACGTGCCGTTGCCGGTGTCGGTGTACTGGTAGTACGGGTTGAACTTGTCGGGGATGTCGAAGACGACCCGACTCGTCCAGCGGCGGCAGCACAGCTGCCCCTCGATCGCGCCCAGGCGGTCGGACGGGAAGTTCACGTCGTCGTTCTCGTACGCCTTCGTGATGGTCCCCGACTCGTGCACCTTCAGGAAGTGCACCGGGATGCCGAGGTGACGCGTGGCCAGGTTGGTGAAGCGGTGCGCCGCGGTCTCGTACGACACCGAGTACGCGTCGCGGAGGTCCTCGATCGACAGCGCGCGGCGCGACTTCGCGTCGTGGAGCACCGGGACCGCGTGATCCTCGGGGATCAGCAGCGCTCCGGTGAGGTAGTTGGTCTCCACGCGCTGACGGAGGAACTCCGCGTACGACCGCGGCTCGGCGTGCCCGAGGATGCGACTCGCGAGCGCCTGCAGCACGGCCGTGCGGGAGTCACCCTTCGCCGGCACGGTGCTCGACAGGTACAGCCGCCCATGCTTGATGTCGGCGACCGACCGCGTCGACGCCGGCAGGTCGGCGACGTAGTGCAGCGAGAAGCCGAGGTGCGCGGCGATGTCCGACGCGGTGCGCTGGGTGAGCGGCCCGCCCGGGTGGTCGACGGCGCGCAGGATGCCGCGGGCGTGCTCCTCCAGCTCGGCGAAGTAGTTGTCCTGGCGGCGCATGAGGTGACGCAGCTCCACGTTCGCGCGGCGCGCCTCCTCCGGCGTCGCGGAGCGCTCGTCGCCGAGACGTTCGATCTCTCCCTGCAGTGCGAGCAGCGCCCGCAACGCGTCGTCGGGCACCGACTTGCCGATGCGGAACGGCTCGATGCCGAGCGCGCGGAAGGTCGGGCCCTTCATGGCACGCTCGAGGGCGATCTCGAGCGTGGCCCGCTCGTCCAGCGGCTCCGCCTCGAGCAGCTGGTCGACCGTCGCGCCGAGCTCCTTCGCGATCGTGCGCAGGAGCGTGAGCTTCGGCTCGCGCTTGCCCGTCTCGATCATCGAGAGCTGGCTCGGCGCGCGCTCGACGGCGGCCGCGAGCTCGTCGAGGGTCATCCCGCGGGCGGTGCGCAGCTGCCGGATGCGGCGGCCGATCGTGAGC
>CANSLE010000161.1 GCA_947647645.1 uncultured Microbacterium sp. | reverse complement strand
CGATGTCGGCCAGGTGCACGCGGCTCAGTCGGGCGCCCACGCCCTGGACGAGCTCCTCGACGTGCCCGACCGCGAAGACGTTGACGATGGGCGCGACGACCGCGCGCTGCGCGAGCAGCCAGGCGATCGCCACGGCGGAGGGAGGGATCGAGAGCTCTCCGCCGATCCGGTCGAGAGCGCGGAGGGTGCGCGTCCCGCGCCGGTTCATGGCCGCCGCGAGCTGGATGCCGCGGACGGAATACGCGATGGTGGACCGGTCGCGGTGCGCTCCGGCGAGGTACCCGTGCTCCAGGGCCTGGGAGGGCGTCACCGCGATGCCCTGCGCCCCGGCGACCAGCCGCAGGTCGCCGTCGAACTCCGATCTGCGGAGGATGTTGTAGGGGACGTCGAGAACCGTGAACCGCGGATAGCCCGCCGAGGACAGGATCCGCGCCTCCACCAGCTGGGAGGCGGTGTGCCCGAACGCCCCGACGGCGCGCACCTTCCCCGACTCGATGAGCCACTCCACGGTGGCGAGGACGTCTTCCAGCGCCGTCGCCTCGTCGGAGAGCGCGTCGAGGTACAGCACGTCGATCCAGTCGGTCTGCAGGCGGGTGAGCGACGCCTCCACGGCGCGGATGAGGTTCACGGGCCCGAGGCCGGGGTTGTCGGGGTTGGCGCCCACCCGCACGGCGAGGACGATGCCGTCGCGGATGCCGCGGCGGCCCATCCACTGTCCGACGATGTGCTCGCTGCGCCCCGCCGCGTACCCGTCGGAGGTGTGCACGGCGTTTCCGCCCCATTCCCGGTACGTGTCGAGGATGCGATGCGCCGCGTCGAGGTCGACGTGCCAGCCGAACTCCGCGGCGCCGAGCATGATCGGGAAGACGTCGAGGCCGGACTCGCCGAGCGCCGCGCGCATGCCGGATCCCACGGGAGTGCCCTGGACCGGAATCGGTGCGGACGGGTGCGCGGGCACGGTGACGTCCGAGGCCGTCGGCGTGGCGCCGATGCCGAAGTAGCCCATCCGTTCACCCCCTCACGACCCGCGGCCGCGGTCCCGTGTGTCTCGTTGCCCACCCCCCGATGTAGTTCCGAGGGTAGGGCAGCGGCGCGTACCGTCCGCGCATTGGACCCAACGAACGGTGAACATTCCATAACGCTTGTGTCACGAGGGGTCGATTCTCCCTCCCGTGTCCCCCATTCGGCGGACACGGGATGAACGAACGGATGCCCGCCCCTCCGAGACGGGAGGAGGCGGGCATCCGTGTCCATGGACGGCACGGGACCCGATCCGGGTCGCCGCGCCGTGAGCACTCAGCCTTCGGCGGGAGCCTCGGGGCCCTCGCTGGCGGCCGCGCGGCCTTCCTGGTCGGCGGCCTCCTCGAGCACGGGCTCGAGCGACAGCTTGCCGCGGTCGTCGATCTTGGTGATCTTGACCAGGATCTTCTGACCGACGCCGAGCACGTCTTCGACGTTCTCGACGCGCTTGCCACCGGCGAGCTTGCGGACCTCGCTGACGTGCAGCAGGCCGTCCTTTCCGGGCAGGAGGGAGATGAACGCGCCGAAGGTCGCGATCTTCACGACGGTTCCGAGGAACTGCTCGCCGACCTCGGGGTTGGTCGGGTTGGCGATCGCGTTCACCTGGGCACGTGCGGCCTCGGCCGACGGGCCGTCGGTCGCGCCGATGTAGACGGTGCCGTCCTCCTCGATGGAGATCTGCGCGCCCGTCTCGTCCTGGATCGCGTTGATCGTCTTGCCCTTCGGGCCGATGAGCTCGCCGATCTTGTCGACCGGGATCTGCACGCTGATGACGCGCGGCGCCGTCGGCGCCATCTCGTCGGGTCCGTCGATCGCGGCGTTCAACACGTTCAGGATGGTCATGCGGGCATCCTTGGCCTGCGTCAGCGCGGCCGTGAGCACCGACGACGGGATGCCGTCGAGCTTCGTGTCGAGCTGGATCGCCGTGACGAACTCGCTCGTGCCGGCGACCTTGAAGTCCATGTCGCCGAGGGCGTCCTCCGCGCCGAGGATGTCAGTCAGTGCGGCATACCGCGTCTGGCCATCGACCTCGTCGGAGACCAGGCCCATCGCGATGCCGGCGACGGGCGCGCGCAGCGGCACACCCGCGTTCAGCAGCGACAGGGTGGACGCGCAGACGGAGCCCATCGAGGTCGAGCCGTTGGAGCTGAGCGCCTCGGAGACCTGACGGATGGCGTAGGGGAACTCCTCGCGGCTCGGCAGCACCGGAACGAGGGCGCGCTCGGCCAGGAAGCCGTGCCCGATCTCGCGACGCTTCGGCGAACCGACACGGCCGGTCTCACCGGTCGAGTAGGGCGGGAAGTTGTAGTGGTGCATGTAGCGCTTGTGCGTCACCGGGGACAGCGAATCGATCTGCTGCTCCATCTTGAGCATGTTCAGCGTGGTCACGCCCAGGATCTGCGTCTCACCGCGCTGGAAGATCGCGGAGCCGTGCACGCGCGGGATGACCTGGACCTCGGCATCCAGCGGACGGATGTCGGCAAGGCCGCGTCCGTCGATGCGAACGCCCTCGCTGAGGATGCGGCCGCGGACGATGACCTTGGTCACCGACTTGTACGCGGCACCGAACTCGGCTGCGGCGGCGGCGGGCAGCTCACCGGCCTCGATCGCGGCGAGCACCTGCGCCTTGACCTCGTCCTTGACGGCGTCGTCGGCGTTCTGACGCTCGACCTTGTCCGCGATCTGGTACACGGGCACCAGACGGTCGTAGGCGCGACCGGCGACGAAGTCGTAGGTCTCCTTCGCGTACGGCGGGAAGACCGGGTAGGGCTGGATCTCCTTGGCCGCGGTGTTCGCCACGACGTTCTGCGCGGCGACCAGTTCCTTGATGAACGGCTTGGCGGCTTCGAGACCCTGCGCGACGATCTCCTCGCTGGGCTTGACGGCACCGGCCTTGATGAGGTTCCAGCTGTTCTCCGTGGCTTCGGCCTCGACCATCATGATCGCGACGTCGCCGTCGTCCAGCACGCGACCGGCGACCATGAGGTCGAACACGGCCTCCTCGACCTGCGCGGCCGTGGGGAACGCGACCCACTGGTCGGCGTGCTCGCCGTGTCCCGGGATGAGCGCGAGGCGCACACCGGCGATCGGGCCCGAGAACGGCAGACCCGAGATCTGCGTCGACAGCGAGGCCGCGTTGATCGCGAGCGCGTCGTAGAACTCGCCCGGCGCGATGCTCAGGACGGTGACGACGATCTGGACCTCGTTGCGCAGGCCGTCGACGAACGACGGACGCAGCGGACGGTCGATGAGACGGCAGACGAGGATCGCCTCGGTGGAGGGGCGGCCCTCGCGACGGAAGAACGAGCCGGGGATCTTGCCGGCGGCGTAGGAGCGCTCCTCGACGTCGACGGTCAGCGGGAAGAAGTCGAAGCCCTCACGCGGGTGCTTGCCCGCGCTCGTGGCCGACAGCAGCATGGTCTCTTCGTCGAGGTACGCGGCGACGGCACCCTGTGCCTGCTGCGCGAGTCGTCCGGTCTCGAACCGGATCGTGCGGGTGCCGAATCGGCCGTTGTCGAGGACGGCTTCGGCGGCGGTGATTTCTGGACCTTCCAAGAGGTCTCTCCTTCTTTGTTTAGACTCGTGCGCGCGTCTCGCGCACGAGATCGTGCGAAGGAGCAGGAACGGGCAGATCCAGACGCGCGGCGACACCGCGTGCGGCACCGCCCGGACGGTCAGCGCTGGCCACCAGTAGAAAGCCACCGTTCGTGTCGGATCGCATCGAACGGGAACCCACCACAGGGGACCAGCTTCCTGCCGGCCTGCTCCGGATGCCGCGGAAGATCCACGGCATCCTGCACAACCCTATCAGTCGTGTCTGTTCCTGCGCAGGGCCGCCGACGAGCACCCTCGCCTGCGTAAGGTGGGGACATGAGCACCGACGACACCACGGCATCCGACGAGATGAAGCGCAAGTTCCGCGAGGCGCTCGACAAGAAGAACGCGCAGCACCGCCGCGGCGAGGCCCACCTGGACGGCGACTCCGCCGTTCACGGCGGGCAGGGCGCCGCCACCAAGCGGGAGTTCCGCCGCAAGAGCGGCTGAGCACCGTCACGGGAGCCCGCCTCGGGGTCGCCTGTGCGACGTTCAGCTCCGGGGGCTCCGCTCCCGCGCCGCCGATCCGCCGGCCGGGAGCTCGACGTAGGCGGTGTGCTTCGCGGTGACGGTGTCGCCGGCCGAGCGCCCGCGCAGCCGACGCCATGCCCACGGCAGCGCGTCGCGCGTCAGCCACGTGCCGGTGACCGGGCGATCGTCGTCGGCGTGCAGCGCCGCGTCGAGCTCGCCCAACGCCTCGACATCCGGCAGACCGAGCACCTCGGCGGCACGGTAGGCCACGAAGCGGTGACCACGGGAGCTGAGGTGCACCTTGTCGTGCGCCCACTTCTCGCGATCGCCGATGCCCGCGTCGCGGTCGAGGTCGAGCAGCAGCGCACTGTGGCGCGCCGCGATCTTGCGGATCTCCTCCGCGAAACGGGCGAAACGGCGCCGGAAGATCCCCGAGGCGCGCCGGTCCGGGAGAAACGGCGTGACCAGGAGCACGTCGCTGCCCGCGTCGCGCAGCTGCGCGACCACGGCGTCCACCCGGTCGGCGAGCGCAACGGGATCGGCCCGGTGCGACGCCAGATCGTTCGCCCCGATCAGCACCGTCACGAGATCGGGGCGCAACGCGAGCGCCTGGGGAAGCTGGTCGGCGATGAGATCGCCGACGCGGCGGCTTCGCACCGCGAGGTTGGCGTAGCGGACCGCGACCGGGGAGCGCTGGGCGAGAAGGGTCGCCAGACGGTCCGCCCACCCCCGGTATTGGCCCTCCGGCATACGCGAGGTGTCGCACAGCCCCTCGGTGAGCGAGTCGCCGAGCGCGACGATGCGCGTCCACTCCCGCGGAGCGGTGGTCGCCCCGTCCGGTGCCTTCGGCGTCCGCACGACGGCCCCGCGGTCCCGGACGTGCAGCGCCCTCGCCTCGAGGTAGAAGTCGTGGAGTGCGTCCACGACGGCCGGCCAGGTGCGGTTCTCCACGGCGGCGCGGGCGGCGGCACCGAACGCCTGCCGCTTGGTCTCGTCACCGACGAGGTCCCGGACCCGCTCGCGGAGATCGTCGAGGTCGCCCGGACGGTAGAGCCACCCGTCGACGCTCGAGCGCACCAGATCGACGGGGCCGCCGCGGCCGGTCGCGACGACGGGGGTTCCGCTCGCGTGGGCCTCCTGGATCGTCTGCCCGAACGTCTCGCTCTCCCCCGGGTGCACGAAGACGTCGAAGCTCGCCATGGCCTGCGCGAGCTCGTGACCCGACAGATGCCCGAGGAAAACGGCACGCGGCAGTGCACGCTCCAGACGCGCCCGGGCGGGTCCGTCCCCGACGATCACCAGGCGGACACCGGGCATGTCCGCGATCGCGGCGAGATCCTCCACCTGCTTCTCGGGGGCGAGGCGTCCGACGTAGCCGACGATGACCTCCCCCGGAGCGATCCAGGAACGCCAGGCCTCGCTGCGGCGATCGGGACGGAACCGCTCCGTGTCGACGCCGCGACCCCAGAGGCGGGTACGGTCGACGCCCAGCTCGTGCAGCTGGCGGAGGGCGGAGGAGGACGGGGCAAGGGTGAGGGTCGCCTTGCGGTGCAGGCGCGCGACGTGCGCCGCGGTCAGGGCTGTCGCACGCGGGAGACCGTACTTGCGGGCGTAGGCGATCACATCGGTCTGGTAGACGGCGACGGTCGGGAGGTCGAGGGCCGCCGCCGCGGCGACCGCGCGCCAGCCGAGAACGAACGGCGACGCGAGGTGGACGACATCGGGGCGGTAGTCCCGCAGGATGCCGGCGATCGTGCCGGTGCGCCCGAGGGCGATGCGCACCTGAGGGTACGCCGGCAGGGGCATCGAGGGCAGGAGGGTGGTGCCCGCGCCGGAACGCGCGCCCGGCGCGCC
>CANSLE010000160.1 GCA_947647645.1 uncultured Microbacterium sp. | reverse complement strand
CAGGCGCTGCTGCGAAACCCGCTCGCCGACCCCTTCATCCTCGGTGTCTCGTCCGGAGCCTCGACCGGTGCGGTCCTGGTGGCCGTGCTGGGTCTCGGCTCCGGCGCGCTGGGGCTGTCCGCGGGCGCGTTCCTCGGCGCTGTCGTCGCGTTCGCGCTCGTGCTGCTGCTCGCGCGCGCAGCAGCCGCGGGCACGTCGGGCGTGATCCTCGCCGGCGTCGCCGGGACGCATTTCTTCTCAGCGGTGACATCGCTGATCGTCTTCGCCTTCGCCGACTCCGACGCGACACGGGGAGTCATGTTCTGGCTGCTCGGATCACTCGAGGGCATGCGGTGGAGCCACGTGCTGCTCGCACTCGTCGTCGTGGCGATCGGCGCGGTCGCGGTCGGCGCGTCCGCGCAGACACTGGACGCTTTCGCGTTCGGCGACGACGTCGCCGCGTCTCTCGGCATCCACGTCACACGCGTGCGCCTGCTGCTCTTCGTGCTCACCGCGCTCATGACCGCGACGCTGGTGAGCATCGCCGGCGCGATCGGCTTCGTCGGCCTCGTGCTCCCCCATGCCGCGCGTCTGCTCGTCGGCCCTCGGCACGCGCGCGTGATCCCCGCGACGATCGTGCTGGGCGCACTGTTCATGGTGTGGGTGGATGCCGCGTCCCGCACCGTCTTCGCTCCCTCCCCCCTGCCCGTCGGCGTCGGGACCGCTCTGGTCGGCGTCCCGGTGTTCGTGGCGCTGCTCGTACGGCGGAAGAAGGTGCGCGCATGACGCTGTCCGCCGACCGTGTGTCCTGGCGCCGCGGGGGCGCCCTCGTCGTGGATGGGGTCTCCCTGCACCCGCGCCCCGGATCGACCGTCGGCCTCCTCGGCCCGAACGGTTCGGGCAAGTCCTCACTCCTGCGCCTGCTGCAGGGTGTGTCGCGTCCGGATGCCGGCGTGGTTCGCCTCGACGACGACGATCTGACCGGGCTGCGTCGACGGGACATCGCGCGCACGGTCGCCGCGGTGTCGCAGCATGCGGACACCGACGTCGACCTCACGGTCCGTGACGTCGTCCGTCTCGGACGCACCCCGCATCGATCCGCCTGGGGCGGCGACTCCCCCGCCGACGAACGAGCGGTGGAAGCCGCGCTCATCCAGGTCCAGCTGACGGACAAGGCCGAGCACGGGTGGCACACTCTCTCGGGCGGGGAGCGTCAGCGGGCGCAGATCGCCCGCGCGCTCGCGCAGCAGCCGCGGGAGCTGCTGCTCGACGAGCCGACCAACCACCTCGACATCCGCCATCAGCTCGAGCTACTGGCACTCGTGAGCGCACTGCCCGTCACGACGGTGGTGGCCCTGCACGACCTCAACCTCGCCGCGACATTCTGCGACGAGGTGATGGTGCTGCGCCGCGGCGCGGTCGTCGCCGCGGGGCCACCCGCCGAGGTGCTGACGACCGACCTCATCGCCGACGTGTACGAGGTCCACGCACGCACGCACATCGATGCGGCGACCGGTCGACTCGCCATCACCTACGTGTGGGAACGGCCCGCCTCGGCCTGACCGCAACGGATGCGCACACGCCGAGCCGACGCCGCCTCATTCGAAGCGGACGACCCCCGGCTGCGGACGGCGCGCGGGGCGCCCCAGTTCGTCGAGGGCCTGACGAGCAGCCGACAGCGCGGTCGCCCCGTATCCGCGTCGTGCCAACTGCCCCGACAGACGCCGAAGCGCGGTGTCGCGATCGAGATCACGCATCGATCGGGCCTTCTGCCGGGCGAAATCGAGGGCGCGGTCGGCCTCGTCATCGGGCACCGCGTCGAGCGCGGCGTCAATCACGTCACGGGGAATTCCCCTCTTGGCCAGCGACTGCGCGAGCATCGCACGCCCCTGCCCCTTGCGCTCGACCCCGCTGTGCACGAGCTGCTCAGCGAGCGCAGCGTCGTCGACGTAGCCCAGGCCGCGCATGCGGTCGAGGACGTCCTCGACCGCATCGTCGACCAGATCCCGTTCACGCAGGAACGCGGACGCTTCGCGCTCCGACAGCGAGCGCGTGCGAAGCCGCTTCACCAGCGCGGACTCCGCGTCGGCGATCACCGCTGCGGTGTCCTCGTCCCAGGCCGACTCGGCGCGCTCATAGGTCCAGGTCGGATGCCACGTGGCGGCGACACCGTCCGCGGAGGATACGAGGCTGGAGAGCACGTCATCGGACGCACGTGCGGACGGCGGGAGTGCCGCATCCGGCTCCGCTCGCCCGAACAGCGGGATCACGGGGGCGAGGCGATCGCGCTCGCCCCCGTGTCGCGACGGTGTCATCAGGCCGGGCGGCGCGCAGCCAGGTCGTCAGCGGGAGCGGCCTCGACCGCGCCACGGGGCTGACCGACACCGAGCTTCTGCTTGATCTTGGTCTCGATCTCCGCGGCGATGTCGGGGTTCTTGAGCAGGAAGTTACGGGCGTTCTCCTTGCCCTGCCCGAGCTGCTCGCCGTCGTAGGTGTACCAGGCGCCCGACTTCTTGACCAGCGCGTGCTCCACACCGAAGTCGATGAGCGAGCCCTCGCGCGAGATGCCGATGCCGTACAGGATGTCGAACTCGGCCTGCTTGAAGGGCGGGGCCATCTTGTTCTTGACGACCTTCACGCGCGTACGGTTGCCCACCGCCTCGGTCCCGTCCTTGAGTGTCTCGATACGACGGATGTCGAGGCGCACCGAGGCGTAGAACTTCAGCGCCTTACCGCCGGCCGTGGTCTCCGGCGAGCCGAAGAAGACGCCGATCTTCTCGCGCAGCTGGTTGATGAAGATCATCGTCGTGTTGGTCTGGTTGAGCCCACCGGTGAGCTTTCGCAACGCCTGCGACATGAGGCGCGCCTGCAGACCGACGTGCGAGTCGCCCATCTCACCCTCGATCTCGGCCTTGGGCACGAGCGCGGCCACGGAGTCGATCACGACGAGGTCGATGGCACCCGAGCGGACGAGCATGTCGGCGATCTCGAGCGCCTGCTCCCCCGTGTCGGGCTGCGAGACGAGCAGCTGGTCGATGTCGACGCCGAGCTTCTGGGCATAGTCGGGGTCGAGCGCATGCTCGGCGTCGATGAAGGCTGCGATGCCCCCGGCGCGCTGGACGTTCGCGATCGCGTGCAGGGTGAGCGTGGTCTTACCCGATGACTCGGGACCGTAGATCTCGATGATGCGGCCACGGGGCAGCCCGCCGACTCCGAGCGCGACATCGAGGGCAATGGAACCAGTCGGGATGACTTCGACGGGAGCGCGTTCGTCGCTGCCCAGTCTCATGACCGAGCCCTTTCCGAACTGCCGGTCGATCTGGGCGAGGGCCGATTCGAGGGCCTTCTCGCGGTCAGCGGGTGAGGGCATGACGTGCTCCTTGTGCTCTGCCGTCGACGGCTCTGCCGTCTCGGGGATTCCGTCGCCTGTAGGCTGTCGCGCTCCTCCCCGACGGGGAGGACGCTGCGACAAGGCGGAGGTGTCGTGATGACGATGTCCACGCTAGGGAGCACCTCAGACATCGGCCGTCGATGCGCCCTGAGCTGTGGACAAAGGTCTCGGTCCACCTCTTGTGCAGGAGCCTACGCCCCTCGAACAGAGTTTCGATATCGCGACACGCCGCGCAGGCAGGACGGATCAGCGCCGCCGGGGCTCCATCATGCCGACGCCGTGACGACGCGCGAGCGGCACATCGGTCTCGACGCACAGCGCGATCCAGATCTCCCGAGGGTCGACACCGTCCGCGAGAGCCTGGGCCGCGGTACGGTGACCGACGCCGGGGAGGGCGAGATCGGCGACCAGGCTCGCGCCCCGCCCACCGAACTCGTCGTCGACGGCGCGGACGAACTCACTGCGCCGCACGTCAGCGCAGGGAGAGCTCGGGCTGGACCAGTCCGCCATCGAGGGCGGCCAGGTCGTCGGGAACCACATCGGGGAAGACCTGCAGGCCTTCGAGCACCGACAGGCGGTCGCCCACTTCGTGCATGATGGTCGAGATCGGGACGTCGAGCGCCTCGGCCACCGCAGCGAGGATCTCGCTGGAGGCCTCCTTCTGACCGCGCTCGACCTCGCTCAGGTAGCCGAGGGCGACACTGGCGCGCCCCGCCACCTGACGGAGGGTGCGCCCCTTCTGCAGACGGAAGTCGCGCAGGACTTCGCCGATCTCCTGACGAACGAGGATCATGTTCGGGCCCCCTCCTCTACTCGTGATTCCCTGACCGGGGTTCGGTGCCCGGGTGGATAACAGTACCCGACGTGAGGGCCACGATAGCCCTGTCGTGCTGGGTAATGGATGGGAATCGCTCATACGTAACCACCCCGACACGCGCGGTATTCCTCGCGACATCCGTCCGGTGCCGCACAGGGCTCACAGCGTGTCGAGAACGAGCCGGATCGCACGGGCCGCCGACTCGGCGCGGATGCCGTCACGGTCGCCGGCGAGCTGGACCGACTCGACACGCGAGCCCAGCGGCGTCGCAACGGCGATGTGGACGGTTCCGACGGGCTGCCCGTCGGAGGAGACGGGCCCCGCGACACCCGTCGTCGCGATGCCCACGTCGGCGGGCACACCGTCCCGGCCGAGCGCTCGACGCACCCCTTCGGCCATCTGGCTCGCAACTCGGGGATGGACGGGACCGTGCGCGTCGAGGAGGTGCTGCTCGACGCCCAGAAGACTCGCCTTCACATCGGTGGCGTACGCGACGATGCCCCCGCGGAAGACGCGCGAGGCTCCGGACACCGACACGATGGATGCCGCGACCAGTCCGCCCGTGAGCGACTCGGCAGCCGCGATCGTCCAGCCGAGCTCGCCCAGCCGCGCCACGAGACGTTCCGGCTCACTCCGTCGCCCGACCGACACGAGGGTGCTCTCGAGGTCGTCGGCGACGCCGGTATCGTCCGTCTCGCCGTGCGGATGCAGACCCCGCGACGGCGCGCTCACCGGCGCTTCCCCGTCGCAGCGTCACCGCGCGACGCCCGCGCTCCGCGCACCTCGGCGATCACGTAGTCGACACCGCTCGCGACCGTCAGGACGACCGCGATCGTCATCGTGATCGTGTTCACGACGTGGATCCACTCCCCGACGAGGGTCCACAGCGGGAGAAGCGCCAGCGACAGGGCGACGGCCTGCGCGACGGTCTTGAGCTTTCCCATCCACGCGGCGGCCACGACGTGGTCGCTCGCGACCACGAGACGATGCACTGTGATGCCGATCTCGCGCACCAGCACGATGATCGTGAACGCCCACGGCAGCTCGCCGAGGATGGACAGCCCCACGAACGCGCACCCGGTGAGCGCCTTGTCGGCGATGGGATCGAGGAGCTTTCCGAGATTGGTGACGATCTCGTACTTGCGGGCGAGGTAGCCGTCGATGCCGTCGGTGGCGATGGCCACGACGAACAGCGCCGCGGCACCCCAGCGCAGGCCGCCGTCCGCGCCGTGATCGGCGAGGAGCATCCAGAGGAAGACCGGCGCGCACAGGATGCGCCCGATCGTGATCGCGTTGGGGAGCTGCCGGGGAATCGCCACGAGGCGAGCCTACCGGCGCACCCGCTCAATCCCGGCCGGTCAGCCCCCACGCGTCCTCGGATCCGGCGTCGCCGTCCACGACCTCGAGCCCGGCGAACTGGGAGGACACGGCATCCGGACCGTACGGATCCTTCGCCCGCGTCGCCGCCGGGGGATCGTCGCCGCGCAGGCGCGCGAGCACCTCGGGGAGCTGATCCGGCGTCACGAGCACGTCGCGGGCCTTGGAGCCCTCGGAGGGACCCACGATCTCGCGCGACTCCAGGAGGTCCATGAGGCGGCCGGCCTTCGCGAAGCCGACGCGGAGCTTGCGCTGCAGCATCGACGTCGACCCGAACTGGGTCGAGATGATCTGCTCGGCGGCGGCGAGCAGCAGATCGAGGTCGTCACCGATGTCGGCGTCGATCTCCTTCTTCTCGGCGACGGCCTGAACGTCGGCGCGATAGTCGGGCCGCGCCTGGTTCTTGACGTGCGTGACCACCTTCT
>CANSLE010000159.1 GCA_947647645.1 uncultured Microbacterium sp. | reverse complement strand
CGTCGCCGTCGTCCACCCTCCCGTCGACCGGCGGGACCACGGCGGGCGTGTCGACCACGGGGCTGTCGGCGGGCGGGCGGATCGAGCGCGGAGGGTCGTTCACGGTGACGCTCACCGGCCTCGGCGCGTTCGAGCAGGTCGCCGCGACGCTGAACAGCCAGCCGATCGTCATCACCGGCATCCCCGCCGCTGATGCCGGCGGACGGGTGACCTTCACCGTCACCGTGCCGCGCACACTCGAGGTGGGCACGCATCACCTCATCGTGCTGGGCGCCGACGGCCGTGTCCTGTTGAATCTGCCCGTGCAGGTCGTCGGCGAGGGAACCCTCGCCACGACGGGCGCCGAGCTGCCCTGGGGTATCGCCTTCGGTGGCGCATTCCTCCTCGCCGCCGGGCTGATGCTGGCGATGATGCGACGCCGTCGCACCACCATCGGCTGATCCCCTCCAGCGCCCAGGCCCCGGGCCCCGCTTCTGCGGGTGCCCGGGGCCTGCGGCGTACAGGAGTCTCAGAGCCTCGGCGGTGATCGCTGTCTAGGCTGGCGGTGTGGCAACGACGGTGGTGATGGTGCACGGCATCCGCACGTCCGCGACGATGTGGCGCGCGCAGGTGCACCACCTCGAGGATCGCGGAGTGACCGCCGTCGCCCTCGATCTGCCGGGCCACGGCACGCGGATGGCGGAGGAGTTCACGCTCGACGGCGCGTTGGCGACGATCGACGCCGCCGTGCGCGATGCCGCCGCCCGGGACCGGGTCCTGCTGGTCGGTCATTCCATGGGCGGACTGCTGTCCATCGCGTACGCCGGCTCCGAGGATCGTCCGCCGATCGACGCGTTCATCGCCGCCTCGTGCACCGCGATCCCCCGGGGCCTGGCGCTGCAGACATATCGCACTCTCGCGCGCGGCTTCGACCGCCTTCCGGGCCGCGGCGCGCCGATCGCCGAGTGGGTGCTGGATCGCACGCTGCCTCCGGAGACGCGAGCCGATTTCGGGGCCGGCGGTTACGCCTACGATGCGCAGGACACTGCTCTGCGGAGCCTGTCGGTGCTCGACCTCCTCGCTGCGCTGCGCCGAATCGAGGTGCCGACATGGTTCATCAACGGCCAGTTCGATCAGCTGCGGGTGAATGAGGGACTGTTCACCTCGCTCGTCCCCGATGCGGAGCTCATCGTCGTTCCCCGCACCTCTCACCTCGTGACGGCGATGCGGCCGCGGGTGTTCAACGCGTTGCTGGATCTGGCGTTGGCGAGGATGGATGCCGAAGCGGAGCGCGCACCATCAGTGTCATGAGACCGCCCATCGCCGAGAGCGCGGCGGCGCCCGCGAACAGCAGCCAGAAGCCGCCGACCGCGGCCACCAGGCCGGCACCGAGGAGCGGACCGAGCAGCTGACCGAGGCTCGCCGCCACGGTGACGAAACCGAGATCGCGTGCGTTGTCCTCCGGGAACGGCAGGAGGTCGGTGGCGAGGGCCAAGCCGACGGCCATGTACGCCCCATAGCCGACGCCGAGAAGAGCGGCGGCGGCGAGAGCCAGCTCGAAGGAGGGGAACGCGGAGAGCAGGAGTGCCGCGCCGCTTTGAACCATCGCCGCCGCGACCGTCAGGCCACGGCGGTTCCCCGTCCGGTCGGAGACCGTGCCGGCGACGATCGAGGCGATCACGACGAACACGGTGTAGACGACGATGAGCAGCAGCAGCTCGTCCTGGGCTCCCGCCGGGTCACGATGCAGCCCGTACAGCAGGAAGAAGAGGAGCAGACCGGTGCCGAGCGCGTTGCCGACATTGACGACGAGTCGCCCCCACAGCATCCAGGCGAAGTCGTGGTCGCGGAACGCCGCGAACCGTTCGGAGAGGCGCCGTCGGGTGCGCGCGGTGGCCGACGCGGCGGGCGCGGGCGGATCGGGCAGCAGCATCGCCCCGGCGCCGCCCAGGACGAGCAGGATGCCGCCGAGCACGAGGTAGCCGGTGACGACGCCGAGGGTCAAGAGCACGATGACACCCACGCCGACGACGATGCCGAGCGCTTGAGACGACGAGATCGCGGCCGATGCCGTTCCCCGCTGGTCGGTCAGCTGGTCGGCGATCATGGCGGTGAACGCTGCCGATGCCACGGCGACCCCGAGGGAGACGCCGATCCAGGCCAGGCCCACGCCCACGGCATCCGTGGCGAACGAGATCGCGACGAGGGAACTCGCACCGAGCAGGATCCCGCCCAGAGCCCACGGGCGACGGCGTCCGAACGGGCCGCGGGTGCGGTCGCTCATGCCGCCGGCGAGGGGCCCGGCGATCACGCCCGCCAGCCCGCCCACCGCCAGCACGAGACCCGACGACACGACTCCTCCGATCCACCGATCCGCGTCGCCCGGCGTGTCCAGCTGCAGGGGGATCAGCAACTGCAACGGCGTGAGCTGTGCCGTCCAGATGGCGAGCCATGCGAGCGTGAACAGCACGAACCAGCGCGCACCGGCTCGCGGCGCGATGGCGGTTGCGGTGGGACGGGACGGTGATGCGGACACGGCGACTCCTTCGTCGGTGCTCCCGGCAGAACGGACCGGCGACGGGTGCCGATCGATCCGATCATGCCGCACACCCGGCGCCCCGGCCCGCATTGCGGGGGCGCAACGCGGCGACCTGATAGACTCGGTGATTGGCTTGCGTGTGGGTCCCACCCCGCACGCCGCCGGAGGCGTCCCTCTACCGCTACCCCGGCACATCCATCGAAAACCGAACGAAAGAGCCGTCGAACGTGGCGAACATCAAGTCGCAGATCAAGCGCAACAAGACCAACGAGAAGGCGCGCGAGCGCAACAAGGCCGTCAAGAGCGAGCTGAAGACCGAGGTGCGTCGCACCCGCGAGGCCATCGCCGCCGGCGACAAGGCCGCTGCGGAGAAGGCACTCGCGAAGGCGTCCAAGAAGCTCGACAAGGCTGTGAGCAAGGGCGTCATCCACGAGAACCAGGCCGCGAACCGCAAGTCGTCGATCGCGAAGCAGGTCGCCGCTCTCTGAGCCGCAACCCGTCGCACGAAGGCCCGTCCCGCATCCGCGGTGACGGGCCTTCGTCGTCGCAGCCGCCCCCGCTCTCCCTCCGTCCCGACTGGTCGCCTTGCGCCCGTGATGACGGCGTGTGAGGGGACGGATGACCGCGACGCGGTCAGGCGCCGTAGGGGGCGCGGGTCGCGATGGCGGTGATGAGACGCTCGACGGCGAAGACGGGGTCGCGCGAGGCGCCCTTGACCTCGGCATCCGCGCGTGCCGCCGCCTGGATCGCGAGACCCAGGCTCGTCTCGTTCCACCCCGTCAGGTCGCGTCGAGCCCGGTCGACCTGCCAGTCCTTCATCCCGAGGCGTGCGGCGATGGATGCCGACGACTCGCGCAGACCGGCGACCCGCGCCATGGTCCGCAGCTTGGACGCGATCGCGGCCACCAACGGCACCGGGTCGGCCCCACTCGCGAGCGCGTGGCGCAGAGCGACGAGCGCCTCGCCGTAGCGGCCGGCGATCGCGGTGTCGGCGACCGTGAACGCCGACGTCTCGACGCGGCCGCCGTAGTAGCGCTCGACGACCTGTTCGGTGATGTCCCCGGGCACGTCGGAGATGAGCTGCTGGCAGGCGGCGGCCAGTTCGGTGAGGTCATCGGAGAAGGCGCCGACGAGGGCGCGCAGGGCGATCGGCGCGATCTTCTTGCGCGCCGACTGGAATTCGCCGGCGGCGAAGTCGAACCGGTCGGAGTCGCGCTTGACGGCGGGGCAGGCGATCTCCACTCCCCCGCCTGTGCCCGAACGGATCGCGTCGAGCAGCTTCTTGCCGCGAACGCTGGATCCCGTGTGGCGCAGGACGACGGTCGCGCCGTCCTGGGGCGCTGCGATGTACGCGAGCGCCTCCGTGAGGAAGGCGTCGGAGCACTTCTCCACGCCGCCGACCCGCACGAGGCGCGGTTCGCCGAACAGCGACGGGGACGTCAGCGTCAGGAGGCTGCCCGAGGTGTAGTCGTCGGCGCGGAGGTCGGAGACCTCGAGGCTCGCGTCTTCGGCGCGTAGGAACTCGCGGATGCCGGCGGTCGCCCGCTCCGCGCAGACGTCCTCCGGCCCCGACACGAGGACGATCGGCGCCGGCTGCGGGTTTCGCCACGGGATCTGCGGGATCGCCGTCGCGGCGCGCGCACCGCCGCGTGCGGCGGGACGGCGGGCGGCGGGTGGCATGCCTCCAGCCTACCGACGCGCCCCGACGTCGGACCGCAGCGGGAAGCCGCCGCGGCTGGCGGCGGTCCATCGTCCGGTCACGGCGGCTGCTTCTCCCGCCACACCCGGAGGGCCGCCTGCTCGCTCCACAGCACGACGAGCCCCTCGGTGTCGGTCCGGTCGATGCGCGTGCCGAGCCCGGCGAGCATCGCCAGGGTCTCCGCGCGTGGGTGGCCATAGGTGTTCGTGCCGACCGAGACGAGCGCGAGCGCCGGTCGCAGGCGCGCGTAGAGCCGGGGCTCCTGGTCCGCGCTGCCATGATGCGACACCTTCACCACCGCATACGCGGCCCACAGGGGTGCGGCCGACGCCAGAGCCCGCTGGCCCTCCGCGGACAGATCTCCGAGCATGAGCGTCGTCGGCACCGCCGGCCCGGTCACGTCGATGACGACGCTGCCGTCGTTGCCGGACCGCGTGGCCTGCTGCGGCCATACGACGCGCCAGCGGACATCGCCCAGCAGTCCGGTCATGCCCGCGACGGCGCGGACGAGACGCGCGCCGCCCTCGGCGAGCCCGCGGAGCGTGCGTTCGTCGTCCGGGGCACCTGTCGGCCCGTGCAGGACGGTCTCCACCCGACCGGCGACGGCGGCGGCGCCGCCGTCGTGGTCGTGGTCGAAGTGCGTCAGCACGAGCAGGTCGACGCGGTCCACGCCGAGCGTCCGCAGGCACCGCTGCAGCGCGGCGGGCTCGGGACCGGTGTCCACCAGCACCACCCGCCCGGCGGAGCGTACGACGAGCGCGTCACCCTGGCCGACGTCGCACGCCGCGATGCTCCACTCGGCCGGAAGGCGCGCCCGCTCGCCGATCACGGAGACCGGTCCCATCCCGAGAACGAGCGCCGCGGTCACCGCGAGCACCAGCGTGGATGCCACGCGCCAGACGCGAGGCGTGCGCACGAGCAGGGCGCCCGCAGCGAGACCCACCACCGCCAGGGCGACGAGACCGACCGGGCCCTGCGGCCACCACGCGGCGCTGCCCGGAAGCTGCGCGACCACAGTCGCCGTCGCGGCGATCCAGGCCGCGGGCAGCCAGGCGAGTGCTGCCACTCCCGCGCCGAGGACCGGGAAGCCCGCGCTGAGGCACGCGGCGAGGCCGAGGATGGTGCCCACCGGTGCGGCGGGCGCCGCGAGGATGTTCGCGAGGACCCCGTACAGCGACACCTGCGGTGAGATGAGCACGATGAGAGGACCGCACGCAAGTTGGGCGGACAGCGGAACCGACAGCGCCAGGGCGAGAGACCGCGGCATCCACCGGCCGAGACCGTCGGACAGCGGGCCTGCGACGACCAGCAATGCCCCCGTCGCGGCGACGGACAGCGCGAAGCCGAGCGAGCGCGCTAGCCACGGGTCGGCGATCACCAGGAGCGCGACGGCGACCGTCAGCAGGGAGAGACCGGCGCCGGTGCGTCCGAGGAGCACTCCGAGCATCGCGACGGCGGCCATCGTCGCGGCACGCAGGACGCTCGGCTCCGGTGAGACGAGGACGACGAACGCCACCAGCGTGACGAGCCCCGCCAGGACGCGGATGCCGCGGCGCGCGCCGACGGCCGCGGCCGCTGAGAACGCGATGCCGACCACCAACGCACAGTTCGCCCCGCTGACGGCCGTCAGATGAGAGAGCGAGGAGGTCTTCATCGCGGCATCCAACCCGGGATCGACGCCGGAGGTGTCTCCGACGGCCAGCCCGGCGATGAGTCCGCGCCCCGGGTCGGGGAGGCCTGCTGTCACGCGTCCGAGCCCGCGCCGCAGCTCGGAGGCGACTGCGAGGGCCCCGCTCG
>CANSLE010000158.1 GCA_947647645.1 uncultured Microbacterium sp. | reverse complement strand
TAGCCGATCTCGTACGCGTCCTGGTAGTACTCCAGGTTCTCGTTCGTCATGAACGGCGCCGGGTAGTAGACGCGGCCGATCTTGCCTTCCTTGCGGATCTCGATCTTCGACGCGATCGGGTGGATCGAGCTCGTCGAGTTGTTGATGTACGAGATCGAACCGGTCGGCGGCACCGCCTGCAGGTTCTGGTTGTAGATGCCGTGCGCCTGGATCGACGCCTTCAGCTCGCGCCAGTCCTCCTGCGTCGGGATGTGGATGCCGGCGAACAGCTCCACCACGCGATCTGTCTGCGGCACCCACTCCTGCTCGAGGTACTTGTCGAAGAACTCCCCCGACGCGTACGTCGAGTCGGCGAAGCCGTCGAAGGCCGTGCCGCGCTCGATCGCGATGCGGTTCGAGGCGCGCAGGGCGTGGAACAGCACCGTGTAGAAGTAGATGTTCGTGAAGTCGATGCCCTCGTCCGAGCCGTAGTGCACGTGCTCGCGCGCGAGGTACCCGTGGAGGTTCATCTGGCCCAGGCCGATCGCGTGCGAACGGTCGTTGCCGTCCTCGATCGAGCGTACCGAGCGAATGTGGCTCTGGTCGCTGACCGCGGTGAGGGCGCGGATCGAGGTCTCGACGGTGCCGGCGATGTCCTTGCCGTCCATCGCGAGCGCGATGTTCATCGAGCCCAGGTTGCAGGAGATGTCCTTGCCGATCTGGTCGTACGAGAGGTCCTCGTTGTACGTGGTCGGCGTGTTGACCTGCAGGATCTCGCTGCAGAGGTTGGACATGTTGATCCGGCCCTTGATCGGGTTGGCCTTGTTCACCGTGTCCTCGAACATGATGTACGGGTAGCCCGACTCGAACTGGATCTCGGCGAGGGTCTGGAAGAACTCGCGCGCGTTGATCTTGGTCTTCTTGATGCGGGCGTCGTCGACCATCTCGCGGTACTTCTCGGTGACCGAGATGTCGCCGAAGGGCACGCCGTAGACCTTCTCGACGTCGTAGGGCGAGAAGAGGTACATGTCCTCGCCGTTGCGCGCGAGCTCGAAGGTGATGTCGGGGATCACGACACCCAACGACAGGGTCTTGATGCGGATCTTCTCGTCGGCGTTCTCGCGCTTGGTGTCGAGGAAGCGCAGGATGTCGGGGTGGTGCGCCGAGAGGTACACGGCACCGGCGCCCTGGCGCGCGCCGAGCTGGTTCGCGTAGCTGAAGCTGTCTTCGAGCAGCTTCATGACGGGGATGATGCCGCTGGACTGGTTCTCGATCTGCTTGATCGGGGCGCCCGCCTCGCGGATGTTGCTGAGCAGCAGCGCGACGCCGCCGCCGCGCTTGGACAGCTGCAGCGCCGAGTTGATGCCACGGGCGATCGACTCCATGTTGTCCTCGATGCGCAGCAGGAAGCAGCTGACGAGCTCGCCGCGCTGCGCCTTGCCGGTGTTGAGGAAGGTCGGGGTCGCCGGCTGGAACCGGCCGGAGATGATCTCGTCGACGAGCTTCTCGGCCAGCTGCTGGTCGCCGTCGGCGAGGCCCAGGGCGGTCATGACGACCCGGTCCTCGAAGCGCTCCAGGTAACGCTTGCCGTCGAACGTCTTCAGTGTGTAGCTCGTGTAGTACTTGAAGGCGCCGAGGAACGTCTCGAAGCGGAACTTCGCGCCGTACGCGCGGTCGTTGAGGCGCTGGATGAACTCGAACGGGTACTTCTCCAGCACCGCCCCCTCGTAGTACTCCTTCTCGACGAGGTAGTCGAGGCGCTCCTTGAGCGAGTGGAAGAACACCGTGTTCTGGTTGACGTGCTGCAGGAAGTACTCCCGCGCGGCGCGCTTGTCGGCGTCGAACTGGATCTGCCCCTCCTCGCCGTACAGGTTCAGCATCGCGTTGAGGGCGTGGAAGTCCATCCCCTCGAAGCGTGCGTCGGTCTTGAATGTCGCCTGGCTCACTGCAGCTTCCACCATCGTTCCAATCCGTCGCTCACACGAGCGACGTCGTCGGGCGTGCCGAAAAGTTCGAGCCGGTACAAGTGCGGCACGGTGCACTTACGGCTGATGATGTCACCGGCGCGACAGAACGACTCGCCGAAATTGGTGTTGCCCGCGGAGATCACTCCGCGGATGAGATGCCGGTGTCGCTCGTCGTTGAGGAACCGGATCACCTGCTTGGGAACGGCGCCCTTCTCCTCTCCGCGTCCCTGGCCGCCCCCGTAGGTCGGGGTCACGAGCACGAAAGGCTCGTCGACCTCGAAGGGGGCGTCGCCAGGGAGGAGCGGGATGCGAACGGCCGGCAGGCCGAGCTTCTCGATGAAACGCGCCGTATTGCCCGACACGCTCGAGAAGTAGACGAGCAGTGGGGCGCTCGTCAGCGTCGGCATGTCAGGCCAGACGGCTCGCGAGCTCGTCGATCTTGTCGGGACGGAAGCCCGACCAGTGGTCCTCGTCGGTGACGACGACCGGTGCCTGCAGGTAGCCGAGCGACTTGACGTGCTCGAGGGCCGCCGGGTCCTCCGAGAGGTCGAGGACCTCGTAGTCGATGCCCTTCGAGTCCAGCGCGCGGTAGGTCGCGTTGCACTGCACGCAGGAGGGCTTGGTGTACACCGTGATTGCCATGTCGTTCCTTGTCTCCCCTTGGTCTTCTTCGTCTTCGCGGATCGATCCCCACGGGATGCCGCTGTCTTCTCGTCTGTGATCCCGGCTGTGCCCCCGCCGGGAGTCCAATACTACATATGGGTACGGACGTTGGGCAGCACCACAAGGGCTAGTAGTTACATCCGTGTAGTTTTGCACCGCTCTCCCCATGTACAACACAGCTTGTCCACCGTTTCATCCACAGGAGACCGCCCATTTCTGAGTCTGGAAAAGGCCTGGATCACGGGCATTTCACGCGGGCGGCATCCACTCATCCACAGATCGGACGCTAGCGGGGGCTCCCGACACGCACCGGCCTGTGGAATACCGGCTCCGGCGTGTCGCGGCATCCATCGGGCGTGTCGCGATGTCGCCATAGACGGGTAGCGTTGGAGGGTGGCGGGATACCGGGATTTGCTGCGGACGCGGGGAGTGGCACGCATCATCGCGGCCCAGTTGACGGCGCGGTTCCCCAACGGCATGACCAGCCTCGCGATCCTGCTGCACGTCGAGCAGATGACCGGCTCCTACGGCTCGGCGGGGCTCGTGCTCGCCGCGGCATCCGTCGGACAGGCGACCGCCGGCCCGGTGACCAGCCGGTGGATGGGCCGCTGGGGCATGCGGCGGGTGCTCACGCTCACGACCGCCGTCTGCGCCGCCGCCCTGCTCGTGCTCGCCCTCGTGCCGATGGGGGTGGTCGGCTACATGGTCTTCGGCCTGATCGCGGGCCTGTCCACGCCGCCGGTGCAATCGGCCGTCCGGACGATCTACCCCAAGCTCGTCAACGCCCGCCAGCTGACGTCGCTCTTCTCGCTCGACGCGAGCCTGCAGGAGATCATCTGGATCCTCGCGCCCGTCGTCATCACCGTCGTCGCGACGCAGGTCGGCACGGTGCCGGCGCTCCTGCTCATCGTCACGATCCTCGCCGCCGGCGGCGCGTGGTTCATCCTCTCCCCCGAGGTCGGACGCGTGCGCATCCCGCGCAGCCGCCGGGCGTTCGGCAAAGTGCTCGGCAAGCCGGTCGTCCTGCTCGCCACCGTCACCGGCTTCCTCCTCATCGGCGCGTGCGCGGCGGTCGAGGCTGCCGTGGTCGCGACGTTCGGCCACGGCGGCCTGGAGGCGGGGCTCGTCCTCGCCGTGTTCTCGGTCGGCAGCCTGGCCGGCGGCCTCGCGTTCGGCCACATCCCGATGGGCCCGTGGGCGATGGCACGGCGCATGACGGTCGTCGCGGCGGGGCTGGTCGCTGCGGTGTTCGTCGTCGGCGACATCGGCGGTACCACCCCGTGGTGGGTCGGTGCGTGCCTGGTCGTCGCGGGCGTCGGCATCGCTCCGGCGCTGGCCGTGATGTTCGCGATGACCTCGGCATCCGTGAAGTTCAGCGAGACCGCCGAGGCGTACGGCTGGATCGGCACCGGCCAGCTGATCGGCGCCGCACTCGGATCGGCCATCGCGGGCTTCCTCATCGACGGCCGGGGTCCGGCGGGCGCCTACGCCGCGGCGGCGGGTTTCGCGATCGTCGGCGCGCTCGTCGCGGCGCTCTTCGTCCGCGGCTTCCCCGACCTGCGCGGGCGCGACGTGAGCCCCATCCCCGACACCGAACCGGTGCCCATCATCACCTGAGGCCCTCGTCGGTTCGGGTGCCGACGCGGCCGAACGCGGAGGTCAGGCGATGCGGCGCAGGACGTGCAGGAGGGCGAGAGCGTATGCGTCCTCGGGCTGCGGGTGCTCGAACGTGTGTCGCTCGGCCGCGAACTCGATCTCCACGCGATGCGTGTCCGCCAGCCTCTCCAGGCGGCGGAACGCGCCGCGCAGCAGCTCGCGCAGCTGATCCTCGCGCGGCAGCCACAGCGCATCGGCCTGCGCCACGGAGTCCAGCGCCCACTCCGTCGTGCCGTTGAAGGCGAGGATCGCGCCGGTGGCGTAGTGGCGCGGCTCGATCGTCATCTCGCTGACCGTGAAGACGTCGGCCTCGAACTCCGGCTCGTCAAGCTGGAACCGGTCGCCGGATGCCGGGCGCCACACGAGCCCCGCGTCACGGAGGGCGACGGCCAGCTCGGTCGAGATCATGTTCCCATCCTGCCCGCTGACGGACCACCCGTACCGACCACATCTTGGACCGAACTCCTCCATCTCGGCGGCCGTGGCCGTCCGATCGGCTCCTGACGGTCCGCCCGGCGCCGACCTGGAGGAGTTGGGCACGCGCCCCGGCGAGCGCGACGAGGGGCAGGATGGAAGGGTGAGTGACTTCGATGCGACCGCGTACCTCCCCGACGACCTGCTGGAGCGCATCCGCTCCCGCGCGGCAGCGGTGGATGCCGAGAACCGCTTCCCCGACGAGGATCTCGCCGAGCTGAGGGATGCCGGGTACCTCTCGATCCTGGTACCCACCGCGCTCGGCGGCGCGGGGCTGGGTCTCGCCGAGGCCGCCGTCCTGCAGCAGCGGCTCGCGGGGGCCGCGCCCGCCACCGCGCTCGCCATCAACATGCACCTGGTGTGGACCGGCGTCGCGAAGGTCATGTCCGACCGGGGCATCGACGACCTCCGGTTCGTGCAGACCGGCGCAGCAGCCGGTGAGGTGTTCGCGTTCGGCATCAGCGAGGCCGGCAACGACCTGGTGCTCTTCGGGAGCGACACGACGGCGGTGCCCGCTCCCGACGGGTCGTACACGTTCACCGGGACGAAGATCTTCACCTCGCTCGGCCCCGTCTGGACCCAGCTGGGCCTGCACGGGCTCGACAGCACCGATCCGGCGGGGCCGAAGATGGTCTACGCCTTCGTCCCCCGCACCGACGCGGTCGGCACCCGCGACGACTGGGACACGATCGGCATGCGCGGCACCCAGTCGCGAACGACCGTGCTCAACGGCGTCGTCGCCCCCGCCGACCGCGTCGTGCGCCGCGTCGATCCGGGCCCGGTCCCCGACCCGATCGTGTTCGGCATCTTCAGCGTGTTCGAGGTGCTCCTGGCATCCGTGTACACCGGCGTCGCCCGCCGCGCGCTCGACCTCGCGATCGCCGCCGCGACGACGCGGACGTCGAAGAAGACCGGCCGCCCCTACAGCGACGACCCCGACATCCGGTGGCGTATCGCGGAGATGGCCCTCGCCTACGACGGCCTGCTCCCCCAGGTGGCGTCGATCGCGCGCGACGTCGATGCGCTCGTCGACCACGGGGCGCTGTGGTTCCCGAAGCTGTCCGGCCTCAAGCACCGCGCGGTCGTCGCGGCCAAGCAGATCGTCGACGAGGCGATGCTCGTCGCGGGCGGGTCGTCGTATTTCATCCGCACCGAGCTCAGTCGCCTCTACCGCGACGTCCTGGCCGGCATGTTCCACCCGTCCGACCCCGAGTCGGCGCACGCGACCGTCGCGGCCGCCTGGCTCGGCCCGGTCAGCGCCTAGTCCCCGGCGCGTGCCGCGGCATCCGGCC
>CANSLE010000157.1 GCA_947647645.1 uncultured Microbacterium sp. | reverse complement strand
AACCCCGCGCCGGCCGCTGACGCCGCGGCACCCGCTCAGACGTCGAGCACGATCCGCGGGCACGCCGCGCGGGACACGCACGTGAGCATGACGGCGCTGTGCTCCCGCTCCAGCGGTGTGAGCACGGAGTCGCGGTGTTCGATCTCCCCCTCCAGCACGGGGACCTCGCACGTGCCGCACGTGCCACGGCGGCAGCTGGAGAGCACCATCGCCTCCGGGCTCTGCTCCTCGATCGCCTCGAGGACCGACTGCCCGGGCTGCACGGTCACGACGTCGCCGGTCATCGCGAGCTCCACCTCGAACGGTCCGGCCCAGATCGGCTCGCCGTACGCGATCGCCTCGAACCGCTCGACGTGCAGCGCGTCGGCGCGCCCCGCCGCCGTGAATGCCTCCTCCAGCGCGGCGATCAGACGCGCCGGACCGCAGGCGTAGACGGGACCGCCGTCGGCGGCGGCATCCACGAGCGCGGCGACATCGAACCGGGCCCCCTCGTCGGCAGCGTGCAGCCGCACGCGTCCCGCACCGGCGTCGAGTGCACGCACGTCGTCGACGAAGGCCATCGTCGACAGCGAGCGCCCGGCATAGTCGAGCGTCCAGACCGCCCCCGCCGTAGCCGCCGCGCGCACCATCCCGAGGATCGGAGTGATGCCGATGCCGCCCGCGACGAACCGGTGCACCGCCCCGGGGACGATGTCGCACGCGAAGTGGTTGCGCGGCCCGCGCACGCGCAGCCGCTGGCCCACCTGGATCTCATCGTGCACGCGCACCGAGCCGCCACGACCGGTGTCCTCCCGCAGCACCGCGACTCGCCACACGGAGCGATCGGCGGCGTCGCCGCAGAGCGAGTACTGCCGTTCGACGCGCTGCGTCCCGGGTTGACGACCGTCGGCGAGGACCAGATCCACATGCGATCCGGGCGCCCAGGCCGGCAGATCGCGGCCGTTGTGCGCGACGAGGTCGAGTGCCACGACGCCGTCGGCGGCCATGGTGCGGGCGGCGACCACGAGGTCGCGCTCGACGTCACTGAAGTAGCTCATGGATCCCACTTTCCCCATTCGCGCGAGGCCGGCGCGCACGGGAGCGGGGACCGGCCGCACTCTTCGCGCGGATTTAACACGGCTGCAATCCCGACAGGCCTGGCAGGAAACACGTCGGGCGTTTACTGATTCTCACCCGATGTTGGTCATACCAACAACACGATCATCGACAGCACCACCGCCGAGTCAGGAGAAGGACCCATGGATGCCGAGCTCCTCGAGGCGGGCCACCAGGTCGGCTCGATCACGGGACTGACCCCCGCGGGCGAGGTCGGCGACACCCTGTCGTTCGCCGAAGGCCGCGTCGTCGAGAAGGCGTCGGCGGATGCCGCGGCGCACACCGTCGACGCGACCGGCTGGGTGGCGCTGCCGCCGCTGGCCGACCTGCACGCGCACCTCGACAAGGGATACACGTGGACCGCGTTCGGCCAGCCGGAGGGCTCGCTCGACGATGCCATCGCCTGCTGGCTCGACCACGGCGAGAACCACACGTACGCCGACATCAAGGCCGGCGCCCGCCGCCACCTCGTCGCGGCCCTGCACGCCGGGGTCACCGTCGTGCGCTCCCACACGAACTACCACCTCGGCGAGGATCCGCTGCGCGGCGTCCGTGCGCTGGTGGAGCTGCGCGCCGAGTTCGCCGGGATCGTCGACCTGCAGGTCGTCGCGAGCGCCGGTCCTTCCGACGGTCCCGACGACCTGGGGCGCGCCGCCATGGCTCTCGGTTTCGACCTCGTCGGCGGCTTCCCCCACCTCGCCGAGGACCCGACGGCCGACCTCGAACGCGCCGCGGCGCTGGCGGAGGAGTTCGGCCTCGGCATCGACCTGCACACCGATGAGACGCTCGACCCCTCCTCGACCGGTCTCGCCGAGCTCGCCGCGCGCACCCGTCACTGGCCCGCCGATGTCGTCCGCTCCGCCGGCCACTGCGTGAGCCTGTCCACGCAGGATGCCGAGACCCGCGCCCGTACGCTGGCCGCCGTCGCGGAGGCCGGCGTCTCGATCATCGCCAATCCGCTCACCAACCTCTACCTGCAGGGGTGGGAGCATCCGATCGGCACACCACGCGGCATCCCCCCGCTGCGGGAGATCATGGCGGCCGGCATCACCTTGGCCGCCGGCGGCGACAACGTGCAGGACCCGTTCAACCCGCTGGGCAACGCCGACATGGTCGACGTGGCGGCGGAACTGGTGACGGCGGGCCACCTCACCCCGACCGAGTCCTGGCACGTCAGCTCCCAGGGCGGCCGCGCCGCCTTCGGCCTGCCGCCGGCGCGGGGACGCGTGGGCGACGTCGCCGACATCGTGCTCGTCCGCGCCGCACACATCGCCGAGGCTCTCGCCGAACGCGCCCCCGATCGCATCGTCATCCGCGACGGGCGCGTGATCGCGGTCCGCCGCCGCGTGGTCAGCAGTGTGCTCGACCTGCGGCCGATGCCCGCCTCACCCTCCGCCCCGACCCCCGAGGGAGCCCTCCTATGACCACCGTGACCAGCGCCACCCTGCCCCCGTCCGCCGCCGCCAACGAGACCGCGCCGACGCTCGCGTTCCGCGACGTCGCCAAGGTCTTCGCGACCGGCACCCGCGCCCTGGAGGAGGTGTCCATCGACGTCCGTCCCGGCGAGTTCGTGTCCGTCGTCGGACCGTCCGGCTGCGGCAAGTCGACGCTGTTGCGCCTCGCCGCGGGCCTCGACAGCGCCACGGAGGGCGAGATCGACGTCCGCGCCGACACCACCAGCTTCGTCTTCCAGGAGGCCACGCTGCTGGAGTGGCGCACCGCGCAGCGCAACGTCGAGCTGGTCGGCGAGCTCGCCGGCGTCGGGGCGGCCGAACGCCGTCGTCGCGCCGCCGAGGCACTCGAGCTCGTGGGACTGGCAGGCTTCGAGAACCAGCACCCCCGGGCCCTGTCGGGCGGCATGCGCATGCGCGTATCGATCGCCCGCGCCCTCGTCGCCGAGCCTCAGCTGGCCCTGTTCGACGAGCCCTTCGGCGCCCTCGACGAGATCACCCGCCTCAAGATGCAGACCGAGCTGCAGCGCCTCTTCCAGCTGAAGGGCTTCGCGGCGATGTTCATCACGCACTCCATCTCGGAGGCCGTCTACCTGTCGAGCCGCGTGCTCGTGATGAGCGGGCGCCCCGGCCGCATCGTCGACGACATCGAACTGCCCTGGTCCTACCCTCGTTCACCCGACCTGCGCTACGAACCAGAGTTCGGGCGCATCGTCGGCCACCTCTCGCACGCCCTGGAGGCACACTCGTGAGCCAGAACATCGCCCTGAAGGCGCCGTCAGCCCTCGCCGAGGCGCCGACCGCCGCGCCGGCGTCCGGGAGGGATGCCGCGGCGTCCGCCGAGACGACGACGGCGACCATGGCCGCCCGCCCGGCCCGTCCGAGCGGTGCGGCGAGCATCGCCCGCCGCACCTGGTCGCGGGCGTTCCCGATCGTCGCCGCGCTTGTCGGGATCGTCGTGATCTGGTATCTCGTGTCGTACCTGCTGCTCAGCGAGAGCCGCCGCTTCCTGCTCCCGCCGCCGCACCAGGTGCTGGCCGAGACGGTCGGCAACGACAAGGTGATCGCCCCGATGGTCGCCGCGCTCGGCCAGACGATCTCCGTCGCCCTCATCGGCCTCGCGATCGCCGTCGCGATCGGTATGGGCTGGGCGATCGTGATGTCCCAGTGGATCCTGGCCGAGAAGATCCTGTACCCGTACGCGGTGATCCTGCAGACGATCCCGATCCTCGCGCTCACGCCGCTGATCGGCATCTGGATGGGCTACGGCCTGCCGGCGCGCATCGTCGTCTGCGTCATCATCGCGGTCTTCCCGATGATCTCGAACACGCTCTTCGGCCTGCAGTCCGCGACACCGGCGGCGCACGACCTCTTCACGCTGCAGAAGGCGACGAAGTGGCAGCGGATGACCAAGCTCATGCTGCCCGCGGCGATCCCGTCGATCTTCACGGGGCTCCGCCAGTCCGCCGGTCTCGCGGTCATCGGCGCGATCGTCGGCGACTTCTTCTTCCAGCAGGGCAGTCAGGGCATCGGCGGGCTGCTGCGCACGTACACGCTGCGCCTGAACATGGAGCCGCTGTTCCTCGCGATCATCTTCACGGCGCTGTTCGGCGTCATCGTCTTCTCGATCTTCGCCGCGCTCGACCGCGTCGTGGTCGGCCGTCTCTTCGGCGTCGCCACGCGCTAGGGCTGCCGCCTCCCCGTCGCGGCCCGTTCCGCGGCGCCACCCGCTTCTGCTCACCCGCACCACAAAACGCACCACCCGTCTGTCCGCACCGCACCCGAAGCCTTCCAGGAGGACACCGTGTCACAGCCCACCTTTCTCTCCCGCCGCGTGATCGCGCGCACCGTCGCGATCGGCGCGCTCGCCGCCTCGGTCATCGCCGTCGCGGGCTGTTCCCGCACCGACGCCGCGGTACCGGCGACCACCGCGGCGGTGACGACGGCCGAGAAGGGCGGTCCGCTGGATCTCGCCAGCGTCTGCCCGGCCACCGTCGTGATGCAGCAGGACTGGCAGCCCGAGGCGGAGCACGGCGCCATGTACAACCTCGTCGGCGACGGCTACACGGTCGACACCGACAAGAAGACCGTCACCGGTCCTCTCGTCGTGAACGGCACCGACACCGGCGTGAAGATCGAGGTCCGCTCGGGCGGCCCCGCGGTGAACTTCCAGCCCGTGCCCGCCCTGATGTACCTCGACACCGGCATCCTCATCGGTGCGGTCAACACCGACGCGGCGATCGTCGCCGGCGCGGACCAGCCGACCGTCGCGGTCACCTCGCAGCTGACCCACAGCCCCCAGATCCTCATGTGGGACCCGGCCAGCCACAACGGCGCGAAGACCATCAAGGAGGCCGCCGCCGGCGGCGACCCGATCGTCACCTCGGGCGATGTGATCCCCAACCTGCTGCTGTCGCAGGGCGTCATCACCGCGTCGCAGATCGACACGAGCTACGAGGGCACCCCGCAGCGCTTCGTCTCCGACCCGAAGATCCTGCAGCAGGGCTTCGCGACGGCCGAGCCGTACATCTACAAGAACGAGATCTCGCAGTGGGGCAAGGAGGTCGGCTACCAGCTGCTGTCCGAGCTGGGCTACAGCATCTACCCCGAGCCGCTCGCGGTGCGCAGGGCCGATGTCGCCGACAAGGCGGACTGCTTGAAGAAGCTCGTCCCGATCATGCAGCGGTCCCAGATCGACTTCCTCAACGCCCCCGCGCACGGCAACGCCGTCATCCTCGACCTCGTCGAGAAGTACGACACCGGCTGGACCTACTCGGCGGGTGTCGCCCAGTTCTCCGTCGACCAGCAGAAGAAGCTCGGCCTCGTCGTCAATGACAAGGCATCCGGCGTCTTCGGGCAGTTCGACCCTGCCCGCATGGCCGCCATCGTCAAGGACTTCACGCCCTTCCTCGTGACCTCCGGCAGCATCACGCAGGCCGCCGCCTCGGCGATCGACCCGTCGGCGCTCTACACGAACGAGTTCATCGACACCTCCATCAAGATGAACTGACGTCCCGTCGGAGACGCCCTGCCCCTCGCGTGGGGGCAGGGCGTCTCTCGTGCGCCGGCGTCTCAGAGAGTCGCGGTGACCCGCTCGGCGAGGGCGTCCAGGACCTCCGCGGCATCGAGCGCCTCCCTGAGGGCGGTGCGCAGCCGTGCGGTCACCTCGCCCGCGGCACCGGCCGCCTCGGCGCTCGTCGTGTCGCAGCGGATGTTGACGGCGCTCGCACGGATGCCGCAGGCGAGCATCCGTGCCGCGACGGCCACGTCGGGCGCCACGCGGGGTTCGCCGTGCACCTCCAGCCAGGTGAGGGGGCCGGTGAGGGATGCCGCGGCATCCACGAGTGCGGCACTCGCCTCGGCCGCACGCACCGTCGCCTCCACGATCGCGTCGGCCCGGTGCGGGTGCGAGGCGGGGAGACGGAAGGCGGCGACCAGCGCATCCGACATGCGACCGTCGTGCGCTGCGGCGACCAGCGCCTCCGTGCGGACCGTGCTC
>CANSLE010000156.1 GCA_947647645.1 uncultured Microbacterium sp. | reverse complement strand
GGCGTTCTGCTCGACCTGCGTGCGGACGATCTTCATCAGGCCCTGCTCGAAGCCCGCCTGATGAGTTCCCCCCTTGGGGGTCGCGATGATGTTGACGAACGAACGCATCACCGTGTCGTAGCCGGTCCCCCATCGCAGGGCGATGTCGACGACGCACTCGCGCTCGACCTCGGTGGGAACCATGGCGCCCCCGGCCTGCAGGACCGGGACGGTCTCGGTGAAGGTGCCCGCACCCGTCAGCCGCCAGGTGTCCGTGATGGCTGCGTCGGGGGCGAGGAAGTCGGCGAACTCGGAGATCCCGCCGTCGTAGCGGTGTGTCGTCTCGACGGGCTCCTCGCCGCGCCGATCGACGATCGCGATCTCCAGACCGGGGATGAGAAACGCCGTCTGTCGGGCACGCTGCTCGAGCTCTTCGGCGTGGAAGGTGGCGTCCTTGGTGAAGATCTGTCGGTCGGCCCAGTAGCGGATGCGCGTGCCGGTGACGCCCTTCGGCGCCTTGCCGATGACGCGCAGCTGAGAGGCACGCTCGAACGGGGTGAACGCAGAGTCGGGGCTGGGGCCGGCGAACTGCCCCGGCTCGCCGCGGTGGAACGACATCGCGTAGGTCTTGCCGCCGCGGTCGACCTCGACGTCGAGGCGTTCGGAAAGGGCGTTGACGACGGAGGCGCCCACGCCATGAAGCCCACCGGATGCCGCGTACGAGCCGCCGCCGAACTTCCCTCCGGCGTGGAGTTTGGTGAAGACGACCTCGACGCCGGTCAGGCCGGTGCGCGGCTCCACGTCCACGGGGATGCCGCGGGCACGGTCGCGGACCTCGACGCTGCCATCCGCATGGAGCACGACGTCGATCCGGGAACCGAACCCGGCGAGGGCCTCGTCGACGGAGTTGTCGATGATCTCCCAGACGCAGTGCATGAGTCCGCGAGAGTCGGTGGACCCGATGTACATGCCGGGACGCTTGCGGACGGCCTCGAGGCCCTCGAGCACCTGGAGGTGATGGGCGGAATACTCGGCTGTCACAATCCTCAAGCGTATCCAGCCCCGACGACACCGCGGCCGCGACACACACGGCGGCCCCGAACGGCCGTATTCCCGTCGCCGGGCCGGGTACGCGCAGAGCGAAATGTGACCGGATCGCGGCATTGCACGGACCGCAGCATGGTTGTATGTCATCACACCGCACCGCAACTCTTGTACCGAGGAGGACCCGAAATGAGCATGTCGACCACCGCAGAGCCCGATGTCCTCGAGTACCGACTGACCGCGACGGATCGTTGCGACTCGTGTGGCGCGCAGGCCTACATCGCCGCCGAGGTGAACGGCAGTGAGCTGCTGTTCTGCGCACACCACGGACGCAAGTACGAGGAGAAGCTGCGCACCGTCGCCACCTCGTGGCACGACGAGACCTCACGTCTCGCCGACGCGCGCTGAGCACCCGCGTAGACGCCCCCACGTAGACTGAGGGGAACCCTGTTCCCGCTCGTCCCTGGGAGGACTCTGCCATGGCATCTCGAGGCCTTCCGCTGCTCCACCGCATCGAGGTGCTGTTCGAGCGCGCACGCGGCCTGAACGTGCGGTCGCTGACGGAGCGTGCCCGCTTCACCGCCGACGTCCACGACAAGAGCTACCCGTTCGTGCTCGTCGACATGCTGTGGTCGGCCGCACGTCACCGCGTCGGCTTCAACGACTACATGGAGTTCGACTTCGCGATCCTGTCCCGCGCCGAGCGCGCGACCTGGGTCACGAGCCCGCTCGCCCTGGAGCTGTCGAACCGCTACGACGACCCCGCACAGGTGCACCGCTTCCATCACAAGGTCGACTTCAACCGTGACTTCGAGCAGTTCCTCGGCCGTGAATGGCTGGAGCTGGCTGCGGGAAACGCCGAGGACCTGCGAGCCTTCGCGCAGCGGCATCCGGTGTTCATCGCCAAAGTCCCGGTGAGCAAGTCCGGGCTGGGCGTCCGCCGCTACGACGCGGCCGACGTCGCCGACTGGGCGGCGTTCCACAGCGAACTCCTCGCGAAGGGCGAGGTGCTCATCGAAGAGCGCATCGTCCAGCACCCCGACCTCGAGGCCATCGCCCCCGGCACCGCCAACACCACGCGGGTGACCACCTTCGTCAAAGACGACGGCACGGTCGAGATCATCAACATGGCGCAGAAGTTCGGGCGTGGTCAGGTGAGCGACCAGGCATCGTTCGGCGGCTTCTACACGGCGCTGCACGAGGACGGCCGCGCCATGGGCATGGGGTACTCGACCGACGGGCACCTCTTCGAGACGCATCCCGACACCGGCTACCGCATCGCGGACTACCGGCTGCCGATGATGGACGAGGTCCGCGCCCTCATCACCGAGGTCGCGCTGGTCGTCCCCGAGGTGCGTTACGTCGGTTGGGACATCGTGGTGACCCCGACCGGGCCGGTTCTCGTCGAGGGCAACTGGGGTGCCGGGGTCTTCGAGAACAAGCCCTCGGCGACCGGCATCCGCCACGGGCATCTGCCGCGATACCGCGCCGCGATGGGCTTCTGAACCCACGCCCGGACGCGGAGAACGCCGGCGCTCCGGGAGATCGGAGGCGCCGGCGTTGCGCGGTGGTGCTCAGACGGTGCGGATGATGCCGAGGGGCGTCGACTCCCGGCCCTGACCGAGCGGGTTGTCGGCGAGGATCCGCACCAGGCGGCGCTCCCCCGCCTTGTCGAGCGTCGAGCCGAGGATGTTCCCGCCGATGTCGTTGATGTCCACGACGGCGACCTCGACCTTTCCGCCGAGCATCGTCTTCAGACCCATCGCGACCTCTGCGGGCCTGGTCGGCCCGAGTACGACCGCACGGTCGTACGGCGGGATCGTGCCGTTGGTGGGGCCGTCGATGGCGCGCGCCCTGTCTCCCGCGATGCGGTAGAAGTCGCCCCGTCGACCGAACAGCTTGGTGACGGCGCTCACCGCCGCCGCGAACAGGATGCGGGGTGTCCCGCACTCCCGAAGCGCCATCTCCATCGTCTCGGGCATGCCGAGGCCGATGCCGTAGGAGGTCTTGGTGACGTATCGGGAGAGAAAGCGTGCAAGAGGCCGCGGCTGGATCTCATCGAGGGTGTACGAACGCCCCTGCGTGATCGCGACGATCTTCTCCGTCACGAAAAGGAGATCATCGTCCATCACCTCGTCCGCGGCGTACTCCGAGATGATCGCGTCCAGGTCGTCGCCGGGCATGACGACGCGCGTGCGGATCGGGATCCGCGCGAACGTCGTCCCCTCGACGGTGACGGTGAGCGCCTTGCCGTCGTTGGGAACGTCCGCGTTCATTCGAGGTAGTCCCGCAGCGACTGCGACCGTGACGGGTGGCGGAGCTTGGCCATCGTCTTCGACTCGATCTGGCGGATGCGCTCGCGTGTGACGCCGAACGTGTCGCCGATCTGGTCGAGCGTCTTGGGCTGGCCGTCGCCGAGACCGAAGCGCATGCGGATCACGCCCGCCTCACGCTCGCTCAGCGAGTCCAGCAGCGACTCGAGCTGGCGCTGCAGCATGGTGAAGCCCACGGCATCCGCCGGCACGACCGCCTCGGTGTCCTCGATGAGGTCGCCGAACTCGCTGTCGCCGTCCTCGCCGAGGGGCGTGTGCAGGGAGATCGGCTCGCGCCCGTACTTCTGCACCTCGATGACCTTCTCGGGTGTCATGTCCAGCTCGCGCGACAGTTCCTCAGGAGTGGGTTCGCGGCCGAGATCCTGCAGCATCTGCCGTTGCACGCGGGCGAGCTTGTTGATGACCTCGACCATGTGCACGGGAATGCGGATCGTGCGGGCCTGGTCGGCCATGGCGCGCGTGATCGCCTGGCGGATCCACCACGTGGCGTAGGTCGAGAACTTGAAGCCCTTCGTGTAGTCGAACTTCTCGACCGCACGGATCAGACCGAGGTTGCCCTCCTGGATCAGGTCCAAGAACTGCATGCCACGACCCGTGTAGCGCTTCGCGAGCGAGACGACCAGACGCAGGTTGGCGCCCAGCAGGTGGCTCTTCGCACGCTGGCCGTCGCGAGCGACCCACTGCAGATCGAGACCGAGCTGGCTCGACTTCTCCGCGGCGGACATGTGGGAGAGCTTCTCTTCGGCGAAGAGGCCCGCCTCGATGCGCATCGCGAGCTCGACCTCTTCGGCCGCGTTCAGCAGCGGGACCTTGCCGATCTGCTTCAGGTAGTCCTTCACCGGGTCGGCAGTGGCGCCCGTGATCTGGGTCGAGTAGACGGGGACGTCGTCCTCGTCGTTCGATGAGATGACGATGGCGCCGGTCGGCAGCGGCTCGGAGAACGCCGGCTTGGTCGCGCCCTCTTCATCCTCGTCGTCGTCGCCGTCGGCCTTCTTCTCCGGGGTGCCCGCCGGGGCGTCCTCCGTGTCGTCGTCGGTCGTCTCCTCGATGTCGGCCTCGTCGAGCTCGACGTCGTCGTCGATCTCCTCATCGTCGCCGGCGTCGGACTTCTTCTTCGTAGCGGCCTTCGGTGCGGCCTTGGCCTTCGCCGGCGCCTTGGCGGGAGTCTTCTTCGCCGCAGGCTTGGTCGTCGCCTGTTCCGTGGCCGACTCCGTGCCGTCCTCCTCCTCGACCTTGCGGGAGCGGGTGGTCTTCGTGCCTGAGGTCACGTCTTGCCTTTCACCGACGAGACGCCGGATTTTCGGACAGGAGTAAGACCCTTGTCAAGTCCATGGTCGTCGTCTGGGGAGACGACCTGTGGTCGACAACGGGTCAGGGATCCATTGTCGCATACATCATCCGGTCCACCGTGCGCAACAGTCGATCAGGTTCCCACAGCATCCACAACGTCGTCGGAGGCTCGCGCATTCCCCTCAGCGGCGGCCGCGCCGGTCGTCGCCGCGCCACTCGTCGTCCCGGCGAGGATCGTCGGTACGACGGTCGGCGAGGAAGCGCTCGAGCTCCGCCGCCAGCTCGTCCGCGCTGGGCAGGTCTCCGGTGTGGATGATGGGCTGCCCCAGGTTCGAGCCCGCCATGTAGGCGTCGTAGCGCTCCTCGAGGGCGTGCAGCATCGCGGTCAGCTCCGCGTTGCCCTCGACCTGGTCGTCCACCTTCGACACGTACTCCTTGTTCTCCTCGCGGACGGCATCCGCGTTGAAGACGAGTCCGGTCGCAACCGAAAGGCTGTCGAGGCCGGCCAGGGCCGCGGCCGGGTAGTCGGTGTCGGCGAGGTAGTGCGGCACGAGCAGGACGAAGCCCGACACGGAGGCGCCGCTCTGCGCGAACCGGTGCTCGAGGAGATGGCCCACCGTCGCCGGGACCTGCGTGTGCGGCTGCCACACCGAGTGCGCCTGAGTCAGGTCGCCACGGGTGCCGCTGACCGTCGTCCCGATGGGCCGCGTGTGCGGCACCGGCATGGGGATGGCGTGGACCCAGGTCACCGACGACACCTGCAGTCCCTCCGCCAGGCCCACCACCGTCTCGGCGAAGGCCTCCCACGCGAAGTCGGGCTCGTAGCCGGCGAGCAGAACGAACGGCTGCCCGATCGCATCGTGCGCGAGCGACATCTCCAGCCGCGGAGGACGGTAGTCGGTGAGGTGGTCGGCGTCGAAGGTGATCGCCGGACGACGCGCCCGGTAGTCGAGGAGCACGTCGGCCGAGAACGCGACGACCGGCGCGGGATCGAGGTCCTCGCGGAAGATCTCGACCATCTGTGACACGGCACCGCCGGCATCCGTGAAGCCGGTCAGCACGATCACCATCGGCAGACCGGTCGGAACCGGCGGGGCTGATGCGACGCGCTCGTACAGGGGACCGCTCAGGGGCATGGTTCCACTGTACGAGCCCGCTCGCGCGACGGCGCCGCGTGCCGCTGACAGCGAACACGGACCGCGGCGCCGCGCCGGCGCCACGGCGCGGTCGACGCTCCCGGGGAGAGCCAAACCTAGGATGGAGGTCATGGCGTTTCCCGAGCTGTCGTACACGACCGACCCGCTGCGAGAGATCGAGGCCGATGCCCTCGTGCTCGCCCTTCCGCCCCTCGAGGAGGTGGCCGATCACCTGACGCCGTGGCCGGGCCTGGCCGCCGCACTGCAGGCTGTGGGCTTCA
>CANSLE010000155.1 GCA_947647645.1 uncultured Microbacterium sp. | reverse complement strand
ACGCGGGTGCGCGTGCGCGACGCCGCCGCGGCGCTCGGGTACGAGCCGCACCGCGGCGCACGGTCGCTGCGCACCCATCGTTCCGGATTGCTCGGCCTGCTCAGCGAGCAGATCGCGACGACGCCGCACGAGGGCCGCATCATCCTCGGTGCCCAGGATGCCGCGAGAGCCCACGACCTGACCCTCGTGATCGTCAACGCCGAGCACGAGTCGGGCGCGGGGGCACACGACGTCGACGTGCAGGCGCTGATCGATCGCCAGGTCGACGCGATCCTCTACGCCACGATGTACCACCGCCGGGTCTCGCTCCCCGCGAACCTGCGGGAGCTGCCGAGCGTGCTGATCGATGCCACCGACGACGCGGGCGCGGTGCCGGCCGTCGTTCCCGACGAGGTCGGCGGAGCCCTCGCGGCCGTGTCGCACCTGGTCGATGCGGGCCACACGCGCATCGGCTTCCTCACCAACAGCGACGACGTGCCAGCCACGCACGGCCGTCTGGAGGGGTATCGCGCCGCTCTCGCGCGGGGCGGGATCGGGTTCGATGCGTCGCTCGTGGCGGCCGCGGCATCCGAGACGCTGCCGGCGTACGAGATCGCGCGCAAGATGCTCCGCCGCGCCGATCGGCCCACGGCGCTGTTCTGCTACAACGACCGGATGGCGATGGGCGCGTACCGGGCCGCGGCGGAACTCGGCATCCGCATCCCCCTCGACCTCTCGATCGTGGGCTTCGACGATCAGGAGCTCATCTCCGCGAACCTCTTCCCCGGCCTCACGACCGTCGCCCTCCCGCACTACGAGATGGGTGCGTGGGCGGTCGAGACGCTGGTGGGGCTGCTGGCCCGACAGGGCGACGGCGTCGACAGGATGCCGCACTCCTACGAGCCCGCCCTGCTCGCCTGTCCGCTCGTCGTGCGCGCCTCCGTCGCCGCGCCCTCCCCCCTCTGAAAGGCACGTCATGCTTCGTCTTCCCTCCGCGTGGGTCTGGGACTTCTGGACCGTCGACGACGGCGACCGGTTCCACCTCTTCTTCCTCAAGGCCTCGCGTGCGCTGCTCGACCCCGACCGCCGGCACTGGCGCGCCACGATCGGACACGCCACCTCGACCGATCTCACGACCTGGACCGAGCACGCCGACGCCCTCCTGCCCGACGATGCACCCGCGTTCGACGACCTCGCGACGTGGACGGGGTCGGTCGTCCGCGATGACGATGGCGCCTGGCGGATGTTCTACACCGCCGTGAGCCGTGCCGAGGGCGGGCTGCAGCAGCGCATCAGCTCGGTCGTGTCGGACGACCTGTTCACCTGGCGCCGGGAGCCGGGGCGGGCGGTGCTCACCCCTGACGCGCGCTGGTACGAGACCGCCGACACCCGGCGGTGGCCCGACCAGGCGTGGCGCGACCCCTGGGTCTTCCGCGACGGCGAGGGATGGCACATGCTGATCACCGCTCGCGCAGCCCACGGCGATGCCGACGACCGGGGTGTCATCGGGCACGCGACCTCGAGCGACCTCACGACCTGGACCGTGCGACCTCCGCTGTCAGCGCCCGGCGCCGGCTTCGGTCACCTCGAAGTCGTACAGACCGTCATCGTCGACGGCACAGCGGTCGGGCTGTTCTCGTGCCTCGGTCCGGAGCTGTCGCGGCGACGCCGCGGCGTCGACCCCGTCGGCGGGGTGTGGGCGTTTCCGGCCGACGCGCTCGCCGGTCCCTTCCGCATCGACGAGGCCTACCGCCTCACCGACGAGCATTTCTACGTCGGCCGGCTCGTGCAGGACCGTGCGGGGGCGTGGCAGTTCCTGGCGTTCCGCAACGACGACGGCGAGGGCGGCTGGGTGGGGGAGATCGCAGATCCCCGGCCGGTCCGCTGGGCCGATGGGCGGCTGACGTTCGCCGCCGCGGATGCCGCAACCGACACGACACCGACGCGTCACCCATGACTCGAGGAGAGCCCCAGATGTCGAACACCACCCGCTACGACGTGACGGACTGGCCCGTCGGAGACGCCTTCGATGACGTCGGTCACGTCCTCAACGACATGATCGCCCATCTCAAGCGACGGCAGGAGGAAGGGGCACCGGGCGGTGGCAAGCCGGGCGCGGTCATCCACATCCCGCCGGGGGACTATCGCCTCCGCACGCAGGTCGTCATCGACGTCAGCTTCCTCCGGATCGAGGGCGCGGGGCACGGATTCGCGTCGTCGAGCATCCGGTTCAACGTGCCGGAGACCCAGTGGGGGCGACTGCATGAGCTCTGGCCGGGTGGGAGCCGCATCCTCGTCGACCTTCCGCGCGGCGATGGGCCGGACGTCGAACCGACCGACGGCGCGGCGTTCGTCATCGCCCGCGACGGCGAGCCGCGGCTGAGCGCGATCGAGTTCGTGGGCTTCTGCATCGACGGTCTGCATTTCGAGCCCGACGGATCCGAGCTGCATCCGGAGAACACCTACACCAACGGCAAGACGGGCATCTACGCCGCGACCGCCAACGACTCCGTGCGCGTCAACGGTATGGGCTTCGTGTACCTCGAGCACGCGCTGGTCATGCACCACGCGGATGCGCTCTCGATCCACGACAACTTCATCGCCGAGTGCGGGAGCTGCGTCGAGCTGCGGGGGTGGGGTCAGGCGTCCAAGATCACCGACAACCTGATCGGGGCCGGCTTCGCGGGCCACTCCATCTATGCCGAGAACCACGGCGGCCTCCTGGTCTCGGCCAACAACGTCTTCCCGCGCGGCGCGAGCAGTGTGCACCTGCGCGGCGTCACGCGGTCGAGCGTCACGGCCAACCGCCTGCACTCGTTCTCTCCCGGCATGGTGGTCCTCGACGGGGCGAGTGCCGAGAACCTCGTCGCGGCGAATCACTTCCTCCGCGATCAGGAGCCCTGGACGCCCTTCATCGGCATCGGCAACGGTCGCGACGACGAGTACGGTCTGCTGCGTGTCGAGGGCGATGGCAATTCGCTCATCGCCAACCACTTCTCGGCGGTCGTCGCGGCGGAGGACGTCCGTCCCACCGGGGCGAAGCCGGTGATCATCCGGATCGTCTCGGGGACCGGCAACTACGTCGCCAGCACGCACGTCGTCGCGCGCGATCGCCGGGGCCAGGCGAGGGACGACTGCTTCGCGGCGCAGGTCGATGCGTTGCTGTCGGCACGCGCGGCGGACGATCTCCCTGTGATCGCCGTGCTGGTCGACTCGGCATCGGTGCGTAATACGGTGCTCGACGCGGGAACGGTGGCGCAGCTCGCCGTCGACACCGCCGCGAACGCGGTACGGCCGACGCCCGAGGTCGGTGCCTGACGGCGAGCTGTCCGGGGGAGCGACGTGCTCAGTTGGTGAGCAGGGTGAGGTTATAGGCCTGCAGGATCTCGTTGACCGGTTGGAAGTACGTCACCGGGTTCGAATACGTGCAGTTGGTGGTGTCGGTCTCGTTCTGGAGGGAGATGCCCGAGGTGACACCTTGGGCCTGGTTGCCGGCGAGGAGCGAGCCACCCGAGTCGCCCTTCCCGGCGCAGGCGCTGGTGCGGATGAGGCCCGATACCGTGCCCTCGGTGTAGCGGACGCTGGTGTTGTAGGCCTGGATCCGGCCGCAGCGCCATCCGGTGGTCGAGCCCGAGCGGCAGACCGTCGCACCCACGGCCGCCGCCGTCGAGCCTTTCACGGCAACCGCGCCGCCGTTGTAGTTGTCGACCTGGCCGACCGGCGTGTACCCGGGGGTGCTGACCCACGAGTAGTCGTTGCCCGGGAACGAGGAGCCCGCGAAGGTCCCGTAATTGGTGCTGTCACCGCTGTTGCCGCAATGACCGGCGCTGACGAACCCGCCCTGGACGGCGAAGCCGACCGAGCAGCGGTACTGGTTGTTGATGTAGTACGCGATGCCCCCGCGGATCTGTGAGCCGGTGCCGGCGGTGGTCCGTGGCACGGCGGCGCCGGTGTCGAGACGCACAGCGCCAGCGGGGATGCCGAGGGTCGAGACGAAGTCGGCCGCTGCCTGTTCGCCGCCGGCGACCACGTCGACGACGACATCGTTCTTCTCGACGTCGATCCACCAGGAGGGGATGACGTCGGGCACGGTGCTCGACTCGATCGTGGACATGATGGCCTCGAGGTCGGCGAGGGAGTGCTCTGCCGTCACTGGCACGGCGCCGGCCTCGGCCGCCGCGGTACGTGCCTGATCGGTCGTCACTGCGGCGTAGACGGTGCGGCTGGACTCATCGAGCCACGTTCCGGCGAAGGCATCGCCGGTGGACGACGCGACGTCGGTCGCGGTGTTGGCGGCGGCCGCCTGGAAACGCAGGACATCCTGGGCCCCGGCGATGTCGGTGCCCAGGTCGGCTGCCATTGCCTCGAGCAGGTGACCGTCCACACCGTCGACGGCTGCGTCGGGGGTGGGTGTCGGGGACTGCGCCCAGGCCGGAGCGGCGGCCGCGGTGGTCAGGAACAGGCCGAGGGCTGCGGCGCCGACGAGCGCTTTCGATACGCGATTCATGCGGAGTGACCTTCCATCCAAGAGGGGATTAGTGGTGGGTACCCATGGGCATAGAAACACCTTCAGCCGCAACACGCGAAGACATTTTTGGGCTGAGTGCATTAATTTCTCTTCACCGGGAGGGCGAGCGCCGACGTCAGGGCGTCGGGCGGAAGCCGAACGTGGCGCCCGGGAACGCTGCGAACTCGGCGGCCGTTCCGCAGTCGAGCACCTTCGTGTCGATCGTGCTGCTGTCGAGGACGACCGCGTGGACGGGCACGTCGGCGGCGTGGTGATTGGTCGCGATGTAGTTGTGTGTCCCGGATGCCACGAGCACCAGCGTCGGCGTGGCCCCGGCGGGCTGGACCGAGACCGAGGACACCTCGAACGAGAAGTGGTTGGACACCACGGTGTTGCCGCTTCCGCGGACATGGACGAGGCCGAACAGGTCGTCCTGCGGATGCGGGACGTCCTGGAAGACGGGGAAGGACTCGGGGTTTCGCAGGAAGTGGTTCGCCGAGACGAGGTTGCGGTCGCACGCGCCCTCCATCGTGATCATTCCGGAGAAGAAGGAGTGCAGGCGGTTCGCCGAGATCACGTTGTTCGCGGCATCCTTCAGGTGGATCGAGCTCGCGCCGCGCGGGAAGATGTTGTTGCCCGCGACGATCAGCCCGAAATGGTGCTCGGCGAAGATCGAGAAGCCCCAGGGTCCGGCGCCGATCAGGTTGTCGTTGACCATGCTGGCCTGTCCCGAGCCGACCAGCTCGACGCAGCTGCCGCACTCGCAGAGCATGTTGTTCGTGATCTGCAGCGCGTCGGCATCCACCACGACGATGCCGCGTTCGAGGTAGACCAGGCCGAGCCCGCTGATTCTCATCGAGTCGGTGGCTGTGGTCGAACGGATGCCGATCTTCCCGTTGCGGTAGCTGTTCTCGTCGGGCATGAACGAGACGCCGTCGAGGCAGAAGTCCGCGAGCTCGATCGAGCTGAGTCGCGGGTCGCCGTCGCGGTGGATGAGGATCGCTTCTGCGGCGCCGTCCGTGTTCTCGACGCGGATGCGGCTGCCTCCGGGCCAGATCTCGTGCCAGTTCGTCGTGTCGCCGGCGTTGTAGCGGATGCTCGAGGACGTGAAGCCGTGGCCTGCGCCCTGGATCCGCAGGTAGCTGACGTCGATCACGACCCTCGTCTTCAGCGCGTAGTCGCCCGGCGGGATCGAGATGACCGCGCCCGGCTTGGACTGCTGCGAGCTCTGCTGGGCCTTGATATCGGCGATGATGCTGTTGATCACCGCGCCGATGTCGGTCTCCGCGGTCGTCGCGCTTCCCGGGATCGTCCACGTCGTCACGTCGTAGGTCGTCGAGCTCATCGGTCCTCCTGTCCGGCCGGCGCGGTCGTGGATGCTGCGCTCGCCCAACGATGTGCCACCCGCGACGGACCCGGTGTCGGGCGCCGCGCGGGTGCGCGGGTGGTCCGCGGGGAGCAGACGGCGGCGCCCGCCGGGTATTACGCCGCTCCGCGTCCGGGGGGCAGGAGGCTGATTCGGTCTCCTTTTGGTCTGCTTTTTTCATCCGTTAGAGTGACTGATGCCGCGCGTCCGGTGAGCGCCGACGACGAGGTGCCGTGGGC
>CANSLE010000154.1 GCA_947647645.1 uncultured Microbacterium sp. | reverse complement strand
GGCCCGGCCCCCGTCGCGGCGAGATCGACGCGGATGTCGGCGTACCGGTCGCCGCCGCCGTGCTTGACGGCGTTGAGCAGACCTTCGGCCACGACGTCGTACGCGTCACGTGCCGCCCAGGGATGCCGGTCCATCGCGTCGCTCGCGGCGGGGGAGACCGTTGTGTGCAGGTCCATCACGCGGGCCCAGGTCTCGATGAGGGAAGTGAGCGCAGCGGCGTCGGCGCCGCCGACGACGGCCTCGTAGGTCGACGGCATCCGTGCGACGACGTCGTCGAGTCGGCGCCGGAGCTCGATGACGTCGTCACGCGAGGGCTCTGCGTGCTCCAGCGCGAACCGGACGCAGTCGCCTTGGCCGTCGCGGTGGAGCAGCTCCGCCGTCCGCCGCAGCCCCTCCCGGGCCGTCCGTGTGCCGTCGCGAGCCGCCTGCTGTGCGTGGGAGACGGCCCCGGAAAGCCGTCGCTGCTCCCGCCGCAGCGCGTGCAGGACCCCGGAACACAGCGCACCGGCCAGTGAGAAGGCCAGGTAGTCGATCATCGGCAGGACGGCGATGAAGCCGCCGTAGCCGCCCGCCACCGCGACGAGCGAGAGCAGGGCGCCGCCGCACGCCGCAGCGGTGAGGAACACCACGATCGTGGTGCGCGGACGGGTCGCGGCGCGGCGGGTACGAGCGGCCGCGTCGACGACAGCGCCCACGATCAGCACGGCCGCGAGACCGATCATCAAGACGGGCGTGCTACTGGTGCGCAGCGCGAACGGCAGCGTGCACGCGATGTAGACGAGCGTCACGGTGCCCCTCGGGGGGACGCGCAGGGGCGGAAGGGCTGGGCGCCGGCGCGCGAGGGGCGAAGGTGCCGTTGCGTTCCCGGCTCCCACGCCGATCATGGGGTCGTCCGCGAGTGTCTGCAGACGGTGGCTCTCTGTCCGAAACGCGCCCGCGCCGAGCTCCCGCACGGCCGGGATTCCGCTCTCGCCGGTGAGGCGTGCCACCGCGGAGGCGAGCGCGGATGCCGCGTCCCGCACGGCCGCACGCGCGACGCGGTCGGCCCCGACCGCGCGTGCACGCGCCCCGGACAGCTCTTGTGCCACGTCACGCAGGAGCGCATTGGTGCGCTTCAGTGAGCGCAGCGTGTTCTCGAGCACCGCGACCACCGCGAGGACGACCGGCCAGACGATGATGTTCGTCGCCATGCGGAAAGGCAGTTGCGCGGGGGCCTGACTCGGCAGGGCCAGCACGGCCGCCCACGCATCCTGTGCCACGGGCCGCAGGGCGGCCGAGACGACGATGACGACGACGATGACGACGGCCCGGGCGCGAGGGTCGCGCGTCCGTCGTTCCAGGAGAGCCACGACGGACAGTGCGGCCACGAAGCTCGCGGTGGTCGCGAAGGTCGCGGGCATCACGGCGGCGACGTCCACGCCGGCCCCGACGGGCGCCATGATCGTCACCGACAGCGGGACGGTCACCAGCAACGACCAGACGCCGAGGAAGCGTCCACCCGTGACGGCGTCGCGGACGGCGACGCTCAGGCGCTTCACGGGGCCGGGGTCATCGGACCGGGCCGAAGGCGGCGAGGTACATCGCCGCGGCGGCCACGCGCGGGCTCACGGTCGGGTCTCCGGTCACGTCCAGACGATCGAAGAGCCGGCTGATCGACCGCTCCACGGCGCGCAGGGTGGATCCCGTCTCCTCGGCGATGCGCTCGTTGGACCAGCCGCGGGCCACCATCGCGAGGATCTCCAGCTGGTGCCGGGTGAGCGCACCGAGTCCGTCGGGGACGGCCGAGACCGGCGGTGCCGTCGCCTCGGGGGGACGGCGCGTCGACAGCGCCCGCTCGAGGGCGCTCACGAGGGCGTCGGGGGAGTCGAGATCCTGCTTCGACACGAAGACCGCGTGGGCGATGCCCATGGCGACCGCCCCGGCCGCTGCGCGCGGATAGCTGCTCAGGAAGACGATCGCCAGATGCGGTGCGAGCTCGGCGAGCATCGTCGCCAGCTCCGCGCCGGAGGGCCGCGTGCCGAGGTCGATGTCCGTCAGCAACGCGTCCGGATCGAACTCGGCGAACAGCCTCGTCGCCGTCGCGGCATCCGCCGCCGCCGCTGTCTCGAACCCGTGCCGCTCCAACAGATCGCACACCAGCATGCGGAGTGCGGCCTGGTCCTCCACCACGAGCACGCGACGCGTCCAGTCCAAGACCACGTGATCACCATAATGCCCGGGGGTGCAGGCGGGGCCTCGTGTGGTCGTCGTGGAGCGGGGAGGCGTCGTCAGTGCGCGGCGTCGTAGGCCTCGAGCACGGATGCCGGTACCCGGCCGCGCGCCGAGACGGTGAAGCCGTTCTTGGCCGCCCACGCGCGGATCGGTGCGTAGTCGCGCGGGGTCGACCGACGCTGCCCGCCGAGCGACGACGAGCGGCCGGGGGCCGCGGCGCGTGCCGACACCGAACGGCCGGAGGCGATGTAGGGGGCCAGGGCTTCACGCAACGCCGCGGCGTTCTCGTGGGTGAGGTCGACCTCGTAGGCGGTGCCGTCGATCGAGAAGAGCACGGTCTCCCCGTCACCGACCTCGAGGATGGTGCCATCGAGGTCGTCGACGAGCTGGTGAACGATTTTGCGGGCCATGCGCAGAGCATACTGACGATTCGAGCTGATCAGGGGAGTATTCCCGCGCGTCGCGCGCGCATCACGGCCGCGTGGCGCGTGCCGGCGTCGAGTTTCCCCATCGCCGACTGCAGATACGACTTGACGGTTCCCTCCCTCAGCCCGAGAGAGCGTGCGATCTCGGCGTTGGTCTGTCCGAGCGCGGCGCATGACAGCACGTCCATCTCGCGCGGTGACAGACGGACATCGAGCGGGTCGGCGACCGTGCTCTCGTCGCGCGTGAGAGCGGCGAGGCGGCGCTCGATCTCGCCGAGTCGGCGACGGATCGTCGCGTCGGAGACGTCGGCGGCGATCCGTCGGAGTTGCGCATAGGCGTCCCGCAGCTCCTCGCGTGCTGCCGCGTCGACACCGCGCGTCGTGGAGGGGACGAGCGCCAGGCGGCGATCGACCTCCTCCCGCACGCGGAGCTCTGTCGCGAGGTCGGTGGCCACCTGCAGAGCGCTGCGCGCGGTCGACTCCCCGAACGGTGCCGGCGACCAGGAGCCGCAGTACAGGACGCCGCGGGCCTGACCCGCGACGAGCACGGGCACCGCGAACAGCGTCGATATACCCTCGCCGAGGATGGCGCGGTCGTAGTCGTGTGTGATGTTCCGGGAGGAGCGGTAGTCGAGCGCCAGTCGCGGGCGGCGCTCGACGAGCGCGCGACCGCCCAGTCCCCGCGTGGCCTGGACCACCAGCCCGGACAGGGACGACGTGCGGTTGCCGACCACGGAGGTCACCTCGACCGCGTTCGCGCGTTCGAAGCCTCCAAAAGCGACGGGCAGACCCGTACGTGCCGTGAGCTCTCCGACCGCCTGTGCCAGCAGGTCGTCCTCGGTGGCGAGCGGCGTGGCAGCCATCCCGCCTCCCTCATTCCGGGGGTGACCGCCGCGTCACCCGTGCCGACGACGATACCACCGGGCTCCCACCGGACGGCGGTGGGAGCCCGTCCGCGACCGGCCTACACGGTCGCGGCGTCAGCGGGCGGTGCGCGATGGTCGGCCGCGGCACGGGCCTCCAGATCGAGGAGGAACCGCTTGCGTTCGGGGTGGCCGCCGTACTCGCCGATCGAGCCGTCGCCGCGCACGACGCGATGCGCGGGGACGACGATGGAGATCGGGGTGCGCGCGCACGCCGATCCGGCGGCGCGGTGGGCGCCGGGAGAACCGGCCATGATGGCGACCTCGCCGTAGGAGGCGGTCTCGCCGTACGGGATCGTACAGACGGCCTCGAGCGCACGACGCGCGAAGCCCTCCACGCCGCCGAGGTCCAGAGCCAGCTCGAACGTGCGTCGCCGACCGGCGAAGTACTCGTCGAGCTGGGAGGCCACCGCTGCGGTGGCGCCGGCATCCGGCGTCGGGACGGCGCCCAGCCGCGCGCTGAGGCGCTCGAGGTGCCTCTCCCGGGCGCCGAGCGACACCTCCAGGACGGTGAGTCCGGCGAGGCCCCCTTCGGCGACGACGATGAGGGCCTCGCCGATCGGTGTCGGGTGCACCGAGTACGCGGGCGTCGAGGTCATGACTCCATGATGGCCGGGGTGGCGCTCATCGGTACGCTCAGCCGATCCTCTGTGCATAATCCCCGCGCCGGGGACGATGGGGAGGAGGCTGCGTGCGGTGCGCGGACGGATGAGCGCACACGTCACACGGGCCCCAATCCCGCGAAACCCGCCGCGCCAACCGGGAACGCCGTGATCGGGACTTTAAGGTGTCGAGTGTGTGGAGAGCAGACGACGGCGCCGTGCGAGGCGTGGACGACGCCGACCACGGTCATACGGTGACCCCGGCGGACCTCGACCTGTCCGAGCCGGGGGTCGTGGTGGCCCATGTCGCCGACGGGGAACGCGCGCGGCTGCGCGAGGAGTCCGGGTGGCTGGGCGGGCGGTCCACCCTGCTGCACTACACGGATGCCGGTGACGCCGGCATCGACATCACGAAGGCCCATCCGGGCAGCCTGCCCCAGTTCATCACCGGTCGTTCCACTCTCCTGTCCAACCTCTTCCGCGACGAGGTCGCGCTGCGCACCGCCCGTCTCGCGGCCGAGCGCATCGCGGCGAAGGACGTCGAGATGCGGACGACGCGCGGACTCGACACGGTGCACCTCGCTGTCGGCATCGCGGGCTGGCGCATCGGCGGGGTCGCGTACGCGGCGCCCGTGCTGCTGCGGCCTCTCGCGATCCGACGCCACCACTCCGACTTCGATCTGAAGCTGCACGGCAGCTTCACGATCAACCCGGAGCTCGTGGTCGTCGCCCGTGCGCACTTCGGCATCGTGATCGACGGGCGCGCCCTCGCGGAGCTGGCCTACGACGCGGGGGTCTTCAAACCTCAGCCGGTCATCGATCACCTGCGGGCGCTGACCTCCCACGTCGACACCTTCACGGTCCAGCCGCGACTGGTCGTGTCGACGTTCGCCGACGTCTCGTCGCCGATGAGTCGGGATGCCGAGACCCTCGACCACCCGATCCTCAACGCGCTCGCCGGTCACGAGTCCGATCGCGAAGACCTCTCCATCGTGCGGACCCCGGCACCGGGAGTCAGCTCCGACGAACGCCCGCCCGCCGCCGACCGGCTCCTGCTCGACGCCGATGCGGAGCAGGAGGACGTGCTGGCCCGCATCGTCGCCGGGCAGTCGCTCGCCGTGCACACGCTGCCCGGAACGGGCGGCACGCAGACCGTCATCAACGCGGTCGGCGAGCTCGTCCGCTCCGGCAAGCGCGTCCTCGTCGTGAGCGCCCGCCGCTCCACGCTGGAGGGCGTGCGCCACCGTCTCGCGGGCATCGGCCTCCCCGGTCTGGCCGTGTCGCCCCGGCATCTGCATCGCGATCTGATCCGCGCGATCACCCGCAACGAGAAGGCTGCGCAGCCGAAGGTCGCCGACGTCGACGACGCGCTGGTGCGCCTGCGCACCGTGCTTCGCGACTACCGCGATGCTCTGACGCAGCGGCATCCCCGCGTGGAGGTGTCGCCGCTGGAGGCGCTGCGCACGCTCACCGCCATCGCCGCGATGACCCCGCAGCCATCCGCGGCGACGCGCTTCGACATCGCCACCCTCCAGTCGCTCGGCACCCGCCGGGCGGAGGCGGCCCAGGCGCTCGCCACCGCGGCCCGCCTCGGTGAGTTCCGGTTCGGGCCGGACGATTCGCCCTGGTACGGCGTCGCGTTCGCCTCGACCCAGCAGGCGCGGGACGCCCATGCGCTGGCCGGTCGTCTGCACCGCACCGACGTCCCCGCGATGCTTGAGCGGGGTTACGAGCTCATCGCGCAGACGCGCATGCGGCCGTTCTCGACGCTCTCCGAGCTCGGCTCGTACGTCCAGCTGCTGCAGGGGATCCGCGCGTCGCTCGACCGCTTCAGCACGACCGTGTTCGAGCGCCCGCTCACCGAGCTGATCCAGGCGCACGCCCCCCGCCGTGATGCCCCTGCGATGACGTCGCCGCAGCGGCGCCGGCCGCCGCGTCCGACATGGCGAGCTACCTCAAC
>CANSLE010000153.1 GCA_947647645.1 uncultured Microbacterium sp. | reverse complement strand
CGCACCTCGGCTCCCAGCATTGGCAGCGAAGGAACGAAGACATGCACATTTATACATGCTATGGCCTCTCTCGGCAAGTCCTCTCACCGAGACGTGCGGACGGCTAACATGTATACATGCTCATGATGACGACGAGGACGGAGCGAGCAGTGCCAGCGACTCGTGATCGTGATTGAGCATGTAAACATATGCATCGGGGGAAGTGAATGTGGGCATGCTGGTGGAATGGCGAGCTCAGAAGATCGGTGGCGCGCCTACGCGGCAGACCTGGGATGTGCTCTGGCGCGTGCGCGTCGAGCCACCGGCCTCTCGCAGGAACGCGTCGCTCACGCCGCCGGAATCTCCACCTTCACCTATCGCAAGCTCGAGAAGGGTGAGTCGAACCCCGGCACGGCAGCGAATCCGCGGTTGCGGACGCTGGTCGCGTTGGCGCAGACGCTCGGGGTGCCGGTCGCCGACCTGCTTCCCCCCGACCCGGACATCGCCCCAGGACGCTGATGTCGGCACCCTGGACTGTACTGGAACGGAAGAGGTGCCCACTTCCGCGATGACGTCGTTTCCGACCTTCGCGTCGCCGTCGAAGCCAGGAGCATCGCGATGACACCCGTCCATCGATCCTCGCCCGCCCCTCGGTGCCCGGGACCCGAGTGGTGCACCACGGACCATTCGCGGGCAGAGCACCCTGACGACGACGAGCACCGCAGCGACGGCGTCGCCGTCGAACTGACGCTGCGGTCGTCGTCGGGCGACGAGTACACGCGGCTGGTGGAGGTCGGGCTTCTCCAGAGGCAGTCCGACATCGAGCCGTGGCTCGTCATCGACGACGGCCTCGACGTCCACCACGAGGTCACGCTGAGCAGCGTGCGACGAGCGCTCGGGCTGATCCGCACCGATGCGCCCACGAGAGACGCGCTGACGCTCTGAGCCCTCGACGACGGCCGCGTTACAGCTTCTGGATCGGCGCGATCTTGACCAGCAGCTTCTTCTGGCCGGCGCGATCGAAACGCACGTGTGCGACGCGCTTCGCACCCTCCCCCGTGATCTGGTCGACGCGGCCCTCGCCGAAGTCCTCATGGCGGATGCGGTCGCCGGGCGCGAGCTCCATCTCGCCGTTGTCGCGCACCTTCGCCGGAATACGGTTGGCGAACTTCGCCATGTCGCCCGCCGGCTTCTCGCGCCGCGGCAGAGGGACGAGGTCATCGCCGTAGCGCGAGCCTCCCGACCCGCCGAAGCCGCCGCCCGGCCGGCGCGCGTTCAGCGCCCGCGAGGCTCCCTGGCCGCGTGAGTTGATGTCACCGGGCGACTGACGCCAGTCGATGAGGTCGTGCGGGATCTCCTGCAGGAACCGGCTCGGCATCGCCACCGAGACCTCGCCGAACTGGGCGCGGGTCATGGCGAGCGACAGGTGCAGGCGCTTGCGTGCACGCGTGAGCGCGACGTAGAAGAGGCGCCGCTCCTCCTGCGGACCGCCCGGCTCTCCGGCAGAGATCCGATGCGGGATGAGGTCTTCCTCGACGCCCGTGACGAACACGGCGTCGTACTCAAGACCCTTGGCCGTGTGCATCGTCATGAGCGAGACCGTCCCCGACGCGTCGGCGAGGTCATCGGCATCCGACACGAGCGCCACCTCGGTGAGGAAGTCGAGGATCGTGCCGTCGGGGTTGTTGCGCGCGAACTCCCGCGTGACGGCGACGAGCTCGTCGAGGTTCTCGACGCGAGCCTCGTCCTGCGGATCCTTCGACATGCGGAGGGCATCGAGGTAGCCGCTCTTGTTCAGCAGCAGGGTCAGCCCCTCGGCGACCGACGTCGACGGCGGCGCCTCGCCGGAGGCCGGCAGCAGGATCGCGGTCGCCTCGGCGAGCACGGCATCGAGCTGTGCGATCGCTGCCTGGATCTTCGGACCGACGCCGAGGGCGGAGGCATTGGCCAGCGCATCGCGGAAGGTGATGTCCTGATCGGCGGCGTAGCGCGCGATGGAGGTCTCGGTGACGTCGCCGATGCCGCGGCGCGGCCTGTTGAGGATACGACGCACGCTCAGCTCATCGGCCGGGTTGGCGACGGCGATGAGGTAGGCCATGGCGTCCTTGATCTCGGCGCGATCGTAGAACTTCGTGCCGCCCATGATCTTGTAGGGCACGGCGGCCCGGATGAAGATCTCCTCCAGCGCCCGGGACTGCGAGTTGGTGCGGTAGAAGACGGCCATCTCGCCGTACGCGAGTCCCGCGCGATGCAGGGACTCGACCTCGTCGGCGACGAACTGCGCCTCGTCGTGCTGCGAGTAGCCCGTGAAGCCGACGATCTTCTCGCCTGCGCCGACGTCGGTCCACAGCTTCTTGTCCTTGCGATCGAAGTTGTTGCTGATCACGGCGTTCGCGGCGGTCAGGATGTTCTGCGTGGAGCGGTAGTTCTGCTCGAGGAGCACGACCTTGGCGCCCGGGTAGTCGCGCTCGAACTCCGTGATGTTGCGGATGTCGGCGCCGCGGAAGGCGTAGATCGACTGGTCGGAGTCGCCGACGACGGTCAGCGAGGCGCCGGCCGTCTCGTCGAGCAGCGCGCCGACGTCCTCGATGGGCCGGGTGAGCTCGTGGATCAGCGCATACTGGGCGTGGTTGGTGTCCTGGTACTCGTCGACGAGGATGTGGCGGAAGCGCCGCCGATACGTGTCGGCGACGTGGGGGAACGCGCGGAACAGGTAGACGGTCTGGGCGATGAGGTCGTCGAAGTCGAAGGCGTTCGCACGCTGCAGCGAGCGCTGGTAGTCGGCGAAGATCTCGGCGAACAGACGCTCGGCCGGGTCGCTCATGTTGGCCGTGCGGGCGAAGGACTCGGCATCCGCGAGCTCATTCTTCAGCTTCGAGATGCGCCCCTGCACGGATGCCGGGGTCAGCCCGAACGCGTCGGCCTCGTGCTGCTTGACGAGCCGCTTGATGAGCGCCCGCGAGTCTCCGGAGTCGTAGATGGTGAAGCTCTTCGTGAAGCCGAACTGGTCGGCCTCGCGTCGGAGGATGCGCACGCACGCGGAGTGGAACGTCGAGATCCACATGCCCTGCGCGGTGTCGCCGATGAGCTGCTGCACCCGCTCGCGCATCTCGCCCGCGGCCTTGTTGGTGAAGGTGATCGCGAGGATCTGGCTGGGCCACGCCTCGCGGCCGCGCAGCAGCGAGGCGATGCGCCGCGTCAACACGCTGGTCTTGCCCGACCCGGCGCCGGCGACGATGAGCAGAGCCGGACCGCGGTACACGACCGCCTCGCGCTGCTGCGGGTTCAGCCCGACGAGGAGGTCGTCGTCGGCGCGGGCGCCCGCGCCGCGTGCGGCATCCGTGGGCATGCCGACGATGACGGGCTTGATGGCGTCGCTCATAACCCGTCAAGTCTAGGTCGCGCGTCGGACATCGCAGGCGGAGAGCCTCAGAGCAGGCGCCGCTGAGACGCCCACGCCGTCAGCTCGTGTCGCGAGGACAGCTGAAGCTTCCGCAGCACCGCCGAGACGTGGGTTTCGACCGTCTTGATCGAGATGAACAGTGCGCTCGCGACCTCCTTGTACGCGTAGCCGCGGGCGATGAGGCGCATCACCTCCTGCTCACGCGCGGACAGCCGGTCGAGCTCGTCGTCGACGGCGGCGGTCTCGCCGGCGACGGCTCCGAACGCGTCGAGCACGAACCCCGCGAGCCGCGGCGAGAACACGGCGTCGCCCTCGGCGACGGCGCGGGCGGCCCGGCTCACCTCTGCGCCCGACGACCCCTTCGTGATGTAGCCGCGCGCTCCGGCGCGGATGACGCGCACGACGTCCTCGGCCGCGTCGGAGACGCTCAGCGCCAGGAAACGGGTCGGCACTCCGGCGGAGCCGCGGATGACGTCCTCGCCGCCCGTCGCGTCGTCGCCGCGTCCCCCGGGCAGGTGCACATCGAGCAGCACGACGTCCGGCCGTGTCTCGGCGACGACGGCGATCGCCGTCGTCACGTCCGCCGCCTCCCCGACCACCGCGACGTCCTCGTCGAGATCGCTGCGCAGACCCGAGCGGAAGATGGAGTGGTCGTCGACGATGACCACGCGGATGCCGTCAGCCACGACCGTTCCCCTCTGCACTCGTCGCCCGCAGCTGCACCTCGGTGCCCTCCGGTCCCGACGTCACCGTCGCGGTGCCGCCGAGGCGCCGCATGAGTCCGATGACCGACTGGCGGACGCCGAGCCGGTCGTCCGCCACCTCGTCGAGAACGAACCCCGGTCCCCGGTCGCGGACGAAGACGTCGACGCCGTCGGCGCGTCCCTCGATGTAGACGGAGACGTCTCCGCCGGCATGGCGCGCGGCGTTCAGCATCGCCTCGCGGGCCGCGGCGGCGACCTCGCCGCTGGCGCGCTCGGTTGACGACCCCGCCGCCACGACGTCGATGCGCACCGGATAGTCCAGCTCGAGCGCGGCGGCGTAGTCGCGGAGGTCGGTGGCCAGGTCGCTGTCGGCCGGCTGATCGCCGTCGTACAGCCATGCCCGCAGCTCGCGCTCCTGCGCGCGGGCGAGCCGCGCGACGTCGCTCGATGCGCCGCCCCGGTTCTGGATCAGGGCGAGGGTCTGCAGCACCGAGTCATGCAGGTGCGCGGCCATCTCGGCGCGTTGCTCCTCGCGGATGCGTTTGTCGCGTTCGCCCGCCAGCTCCCTCCACGCCCCGACCAGACTCGACGACAGCACCGCGGCGAGCCCGCCCACGGGCACGACCACCAGGAGCGCATCGGCCACCCCGCCGTCGCGAATGGCGAGGGCGGTCAGCGAGAAGACCGCGACCAGGATGACGACGGCCGCGGCGCGGACGACGACCGCATGGCGCGGTCCGCGCGTCGGATCGCGTCGATCGATCAACGTCGCCCACAGTCCCGCTGCGGCAGCGGTGACCGTCGCCGCCACGACGACCCCGCCGATCGCGGCACCGCGTGTCGCGGCGACAGCGAGCACGATCAACGGGACCAGCGCGACGCCGGCGCCGCACGTGAGGATCCAGGCGATCGGGGCCGAACGGGTGACGGGTCCGTCCCCGGCCGCGCGCGGCGCGAACGCCCAGCACCAGGCGTAGAGGAGGACTCCGGCGCCGGCGCACAGCGTGAGAACGACGAAGAGGACCCGCACGGCCGTCACGGGGGCACCGAGGTGGTGCGCGATCCCCTCCGCGACCCCGGCGACGACACTCTCGCGCGGTCGCACGAGCGGTGGCCGCGGCGGCGGCACCGGACGCGAGACGCGCGCGCGTTCCACGGCAGGAGAGGTCATCATAGGGCCCATCAAACCACCCGCGGTGCGCGGACCGAGCGCGGTGCCTGACGGAATCAGGGCTGCGTCAGGGACTCCCCCGATGGTCGTCGGCCCCTCCGGCGAGCGAGGATCGGTGCATGACAACCCCGCACGTCGAGCCTCCGCCGGCCACGGACTCCCTTCCTCCTCGCAGTACCGACCGCCGTCCGACCCGCAGCGACCGCTTCTTCTCGTGGACCGCGGGGCTCGGACTGGTCCGCGGCGACGGCTGGATCGGCGGAGTCGCGGCGGGCATCGCGGCCCGTCTGCGTATCGACCCGTTGATCGTCCGCGGCATCCTCGTCGTGGTCGGTCTGTTCGGGTTCCCGGTGATCTTCCTCTACGCGATCGCCTGGGCGGTCCTCCCCGACCTCGACGGCAGGATTCTGCTGCACGAGGCGCTGCGCCGCCGCTTCGAGCCGGCGCAGATCGGGATCCTCGGCCTGTTGGTGCTGGGCCTCATCCCGCTCGGACCGGGAGTGGTGTTCGTCGGCGGGATCCCGAGGTGGATGCTGAGCCCCGGCCTCGGCGGATGGTCCGCCCTGTCGGCGCTGCTGGTGGCCGTCGGCCTCGTCCTTTCCGGTGCGCTCCTGTTCATCATCGTGCGCGCCGCGCGTCACTCCGCGCGCTCCGTGACCCCGGCACCGCCGCAGCAGAGGGCTTCCGCTGCGAATGCGGCGCCGGATGCGTCCGCCGCGGCGACCGGTTCGGGTCCGGTCGCCCCCGCGGACCCGCAGGGGACGGATGCCGCCGGCTTCGCGGCATCCGCCCCTGCCCTCCCTTCCGCGGGTACCGCCTCCCGGTCCTCGAGCGACGCCGACCCCGACCCTCGGTCGTCGAGCGAGGCCGGCCCG
>CANSLE010000152.1 GCA_947647645.1 uncultured Microbacterium sp. | reverse complement strand
GCCGGAGTTCCCCCGCGACGCCGCGACCGATCTGCTGCTGCGTCGGCGCCCCCGCACGCGCGCGGGCGCGCCGACCCGCGTGGTCGGAGGGGAGAGCGGTGCGCGCGACGACGTGAACGACATCGCGCGCGCCGTCCACGACCTCGATCACAGCTACCTCGCCGTCCAGGGCCCGCCCGGCACCGGCAAGACCTACGTCGGGTCACACGTCGTCGCACGACTCGTGCGCGAGCACGGCTACAAGGTCGGCGTCGTGGCGCAGTCGCACGCCGTCGTCGAGAACATGCTCGCCCGCATCGTCGAGGCCGGGGTGCCCGCCGACCGCGTCGCGAAAGCGACGAAGGGCGCGCCCTCCGGGACGGAGAGGTTCACGCCTATCGCGAAGGACGGCTACGCGGCGTTCGCCGCGGACCATCCCGACGGCTTCGTCATCGGCGGCACGGCGTGGGATCTCAGCCATGTCGGACGCGTCCCCCGCGCCAGCCTCGACCTGCTCGTGATCGATGAGGCGGGCCAGTTCTCCCTCGCCTCGACGATCGCCGTCTCGGTCGCCGCCCAGCGCCTGATGCTGCTCGGCGACCCGCAGCAGCTCCCGCAGGTGAGCCAGGGAACGCATCCCGAGCCCGTGGACACCTCGGCCCTGGGGTGGGTCATGGACGGCGCCGCCGTCATCGGGGAGGACCGCGGGTTCTTCCTCGCCCAGACCCGTCGAATGCGTCCCGAGATCGCGGCCCCGGTCTCCGAGCTGTCCTACGACGGCCGGCTCGCCGCTCACGAGTCCACCTCGGCGCGGCATCTCGACGGCATCCGTCCCGGTGTCCGTCCGGTTCCGATGTCGCACACCGGCAACGCGACGCAGTCGCCCGAAGAGGCCGCGGAGGTCGTCGCGATCGTCCGCGACCTCGTCGGACGCGCGTGGACGTCGGCGGCGGGTGTCGCGGCGCGGCCCCTGACCGCACAGGACCTCATCGTCGTGACGCCCTACAACGCGCAGCAGGTTCTGGTCGAGGAGGCGCTCGTCGCGGCGAGGCTCGGTGCGGTGCCGGTGGGCACCGTCGACAAGTTCCAGGGGCAGGAGGCCGCCGTGGCGATCGTGTCGCTCGCGGCATCCAGTGGGCGGGAGGCGCCCCGCGGCCTCGAGTTCCTGCTCCTGCAGAACCGGCTGAACGTGGCGGTCTCCCGGGCGGAGCACACCGCCTACATCGTCTACGGCACCGGGCTCCTCGACGATCTGCCGCGCACGCCCGAGGGCGTCGCCCGCCTCAGTGCCTTCGCCCGGCTCGTCGGCGCGGACCGCACGTAGACTCGCCGCACAGGATGCCGACGGCGACGAGGAGGACCGGATGAGCGACGAGGTGCCGCGTCAGTTCGAGATCGATCTGCCGCCGGAGGCCATCGCGGGCAGCTTCGCCGACTTCGCGAACGTCTGGCACACCCCCGACGTGTTCGTGATGGACTTCGTCTCCCTCGCCCGTCCGCCGCAGGCGGGGGTGGATGCCGACGGCACCGCGGTCACCGTGGTGCCCGGGCGGGTCGTGCAGCGTGTGCGTATCCCGCCGCAGCAGGTGTTCGAGCTCGCGAAGGCGCTGACCCAGCAGCTGGAGTTCTGGGAGCAGGAGACGGGCCGCCGTTCCGAGGGGTGAGATTCGCGTCACCTTCGGGGGCTATACTCACCCGTGGCCCGCAGCCGACATCCGTGCGGGCCGGGACCCGAGGCGGTGAGACACCATGGCAGACGATAGTAGCTGCGCCGCGGTGCTCGGTGCCGGGATCGTCTCTGCCTGATCCCCCCTCTCCGCGGCGTTCCTGAGCGCGCCGATCGGTGCGCTTCGCCGCGCGTGCATCCCGACGTGCGCGATGACCGATCGCGGCCGTCTGTGGTCGCGCATCCCCGAGGAGATCCCATGCCCCTGATCGACAACGCCGTGTACAAGGAAGGCGTCCGCGTCGCGACGCCCGCCTCGCTCGACGAGGCCTACGCCCTGCAAGAGGCGCACACCGGCTTCGCGTGGATCGGGCTCTATCGCCCGAGCGAGGAGGAGCTCGCCTCGGTCGCCGCGGAGTTCGAGCTGCATCCCCTCGCAATCGAGGACGCCGAGCTCGGACACCAGCGCTCGAAGGTCGAACGGTACGGCGACACGCTCTTCGTCGTGCTGCGACCGGCGCGCTACGACGATGACCGGGAGGCGCTCGACATCGGCGAGCTGCACCTGTTCGTCGGCCCGGACTTCGTCATCACGATCCGCCACGCGGAGTCGCCCGACCTGGGTGCCGTGCGGCGGCGACTCGAGCAGCAGCCCGACCTCCTGGCTCTCGGCTCGGAGGCGGTGCTGTACGCGGTGCTCGACCGCGTGGTCGACGAGTACGAACCGCTGGTCGCGGGCATCGAGAACGACATCGACGAGATCGAGGACGACCTCTTCGAGGGGGCGGACGACGATGCGCTGTCGCGCCGCATCTATGAGCTGTCCGGGGAGCTCAACCGCTTCGCGCGCGCGACGCATCCCCTCGTCCCGATCATCGAGTGGCTGCAGCGCGGACACGAGGCGTACCACGTCGACATCGAGCTGCAGCGGCGCCTGCGCGACGTCCGCGACCATGCCCTGCGCGTCACGGAGCGCATCGACGGGTTCCGCGCGGTGCTCGACAAGGCTCTCACCGTGCACTCCGCGCTCGTCGCGCGTCGCCAGACCGAGGTGAACCTCGCGCAGAACGAGCAGGTCAAGAAGATCTCGTCCTGGGCGGCGATCATCTTCGCGCCGACGCTCATCGGCACGATCTACGGAATGAACTTCGACGTGATGCCGGAACTGCACTGGGAGTACGGCTATCCGGCGGCGCTCGGTGTGATGGTGACGTTCCCAGCCGTGCTGTACGTGATCTTCAAGCGCCGACGCTGGCTCTGAGGTCCGGGGAGCGTCAGACCGTCCCGTAGAGGCGGTCGCCGGCGTCGCCGAGACCGGGCACGATGTAGCCCTTCTCGTCCAGCCGCTCGTCGAGCGCGCCGAGCACCAGCGTGACGTCGCGGTCTCCGACGAGCTCCTCGATCTTCGCGACGCCCTCCGGGGCGCCCAGGATGCAGATCGCGGTGACGTCCTGCGCTCCGCGGGCGAAGAGGAAGTCGATCGCCGCGCCCAGTGACCCGCCGGTCGCGAGCATGGGGTCCAGCACGAAGCACTGACGGTCGCTGAGGTCGTCGGGGAGGCGCTCGGCGTACGTGTACGGCTTCAGGGTCTCCTCATCGCGCGCCATCCCGAGAAAGCCGACCTCGGCGGTCGGCAGCAGCTTCACCATGCCGTCGAGCATGCCGAGGCCGGCGCGCAGGATCGGCACGACGAGCGGACGCGGCTCGGAGATGCGCACGCCGATCGTCGTGGTGACGGGGGTCTGGATCTCGATGTCCTCCACGCGGACGTTGCGGGTCGCCTCGTACGCGAGCAGCGTGATGAGCTCCTCGGTCAGCTGTCGGAACACCGGAGAGGGCGTGCGTTGGTCGCGCAGCACCGTCAGCTTGTGGGTGATGAGGGGGTGATCGGCAACGTGCACGCGCATGTTCTCAGCCTACGCTGGGCAGGTGAGCCTGCCGATCAGCCCCGACGACGAAAGCGCCATGCGTGACGCGCTCGCGCTCGCCGCGGAGGCGGGTGCTGCGGGCGAGATCCCGGTCGGTGCCGTCGTGACGGGTGCTCACGGTACGGTGGTCGGCGCGGGGAGGAACCTCCGCGAGGCGACGCACGATCCCACAGCCCATGCGGAGATCGTGGCGCTGCGCGAGGCCGCGGCATCCCTCGGCTCGTGGAACCTCGAGGGCTGCACGCTCACCGTGACGCTCGAGCCGTGTCTGATGTGTGCCGGCGCGATCCTGCAGGCGCGGATCGGGCGCGTCGTGTTCGGCGCCTGGGACGAGAAGGCCGGGGCGGCGGGGTCGATGTACGACGTGCTGCGCGACCGGCGGCTCCCCGTCCGGGCCGAGGTGGTCGGCGGCATCCTCGAGGACGACGCCCGCGCCCTGCTGCACTCCTTCTTCGACGCACGTCGCTGACCGCCCCGCCCCGCGCGGCAACGCGCGCGACCGCGGAGGCGCTCGCGGACGCGGATGCCGGGGCGGGGTCAGTCGGAAGAGCTGAGGATGATCGCCTCGGTCGGTGGGGCGGGGTCGGCCGGATGACCGATGTAGCCCACGTTCTCCAGCAGCGCGCGGCGGAAGGCGGCGGGTCGCTCGAGGTGCGGGGCGTGTCCGACGCCCGGGAGGACGAGCTCCGTCACCGTGCCGCCCGCGGCGCGGTAGGCGTCGAGCACGTCCCGGGTCTGCGAGACCATCTCCTGGGCCGGGGCGGCCTCGGCGCCCGGCCAGCCCGGGATCACACCGATCGCCCCGAGGTGGTTGATGTCGAAGAACGACGCGTCCGACACGATCGCGTCCGCGTCGCCGCGCACCCAGAGGATCGGCGGCTTCGGGTCGATGTCGACGATCCCCGACGTGTCGAAGTACCGCGGCGCCATGGCGTTGAGTACCCCGATGGTCCCGGCCGCGAAGCCCGGCCAGTTCGCGCTCGGCGTGCTGTCGCCGGGGTAGTTGCCGGTCGCCGTCGACGTCGTGTTCATCGACTCCACCCAGATGTCCTCGTGCGCGCTCGTGTAGTCCGGTGCGACGTAGGCCGAGCGGAAGACGTTCCGGGGCGAGGTCGGTGCCTCGTCGGTGGCGTCGCGGTCGATGAGACGCTGGATGAAGTCGGGGTTCGCGCCCCCGCCGCCGCACCCGGCGTCGTCGTCGGTGAGTCGCGTGCCGTCACGACGGGTGCCCCCGAAGCCGTACGGCGACACCGGCGCCTGCAGCGTCAGCGAGAGCACGGGGTGATCCATCGCGTATTGCATGACGACTCCGCCGCCCATCGACCAGCCCACCAGGTGGGCGGTCTCGAGCCCCAGAGCCTGCAGGGTCGCGAACAGATCGTCGCTGAAGTCGCGGACGCCGCGCGTCGCGTCGACCGGTGCGCTCGCAGACGCTCCGAAGCCGCGGAGGTCGACCGCGATCACGCGCAGATCGCTCGGCAGGTCCTGCATGAGCTCCTGCCAGAACAGGCTCGACGACACGTTGCCGTGCACGAGGACGACCGTCTGATCGGCCGTCGCCGCGGCGTCGTCGCCGGCGCGTTCCAGGATGCCGACGTGCAGGCGATCGGTGTCGATGACCCGGGAAGTGATGCCGTCGAGGAGCGTCATGACCGCATCCTACTCCGGCGACCTTTCGGCATGAACAGGGTTTCAGGTGAAGAGCTGGAGAGCCCCGAGCGTACGGTGCCGCTCCTCTGCGAGGATGGGGGCATGTCCTCTCCGCTCCCTTCGATCGCGATCCTCGGTGCCGGTTCGATGGGCGGTGCCATCCTGCACGGACTGGTCCGTTCGGGCCAGGCCTCGCGGATCACCGTAACCAACCGCACGGCCGCCAGCGCCGCGCCCCTCGCCGCGCTCGACGGCGTCACGAGCCTCTCGCTCGAGGCGGATGCCGCGGCCAACACGACGGCCGCAGCCGAGGCCGACATCGTGCTGGTCGGGGTGAAGCCCGTGATGGTGCCCGACCTGCTGCGCGAGATCGCGCCGGTCCTGCGCCCCGGGACGATCCTGGTGAGCCTCGCCGCGGGGGTGACGCTCGCGACCTTCGCCGCGATCGTGGGCGAGGGGGTCGCGGTGATCCGCTCGATGCCGAACACGCCCGCCGTCGTCGGCAAGGCCGTGACCGGCCTGTCCGCGGGCGCCGCGGCATCCGCCGCCGATCTCGCCGTCGTGCGTCGGCTGTTCGAGACGTGCGGCGTGGTGATCGAGGTGCCCGAGTCGCAGATCGACGCGCTGTCGACGATCTCCGGCTCCGGGCCGGCATACGTCTTCCTGCTGATCGAGGACCTCGCCGAGGCTGCGCGCGGCAAGGGCTTCTCGGACGCCGACGCACGTCTCATGGCCGAGCAGACCTTCATCGGGGCCGCCGCCCTGCTGGATGCCACGGGTGAGGATCCCGCAGAGCTCCGCCGTCGGGTGACGAGCCCGAAGGGGACGACCGAGCGCGCCATCGCCGTGCTGCAGGGCGCGCGCCTGGACGGCGTCTTCGCCGAGGCCACCGATGCCGCTCTCGCCCGCGCGAAAGAGCTGGCCGCCGGCTCCTGACCCCTCCCTGCGCCCCCGCC
>CANSLE010000151.1 GCA_947647645.1 uncultured Microbacterium sp. | reverse complement strand
CCTCAGCGGCCGGGGCCGGCTCTCCGAGGCGACCCGCGCGCGGGTGCGCGCCGCGGCCGCGGATCTCGGCTATGTCGTGTCGGCCGCGGCATCCACGCTCGCCTCGGGGCGGGCGGAGAACATCGGCGTGATCGTGCCGCTGCTCGACCGCTGGTTCTTCGCCACGGTGCTCGACGGCATCGCCGCGCAGCTCGCCCCGCGCGGCTACGACATGACGCTCTACAACCTCACCGACGACCCGGTGCAGCGGCGCGGCCTGTTCGAGACCTCGCTGCGGCGGCGGCGGGTCGACGGGGTCATCGTGCTGTCGGTCGCGCTCGCCCCCGGGGAGCTCCGACAGCTGTCGGAGCTCCCCGTGCCGGTGATCGGGCTGGGGGTGCCGCACTCTGAGGTCGCCGGGCTGCGCGTCGACGACACGGCGGTCGGCCGGCGGGCGACCGAGCACCTGCTCGAGCGGGGCCACCGGAACATCGTGCACCTGGGCTGGAGCGTTCCGGTCGGCGCCGACGACGCCCTCGACATCCCCACACGGCGGCGGCGGGGGTTCACCGAGGCGATGGCGGATGCCGGCATCCCCTCGCCCCGCGTCGTCCAGGCCGACGTCACCGTCGATGGGGCACGCCGGCGTGCCCGCGAGCTGTTGACGGGGACAGACGCGCCGACGGCGATCTTCGCCGCATCGGACGAGATGGCCTACGGCGTGCTCGCCGCCGCGCGAGAGCAGGGGATCGACGTCCCGGGCTCCCTGTCGGTGATCGGGGTGGATGGCCACGACCTCGCCGGAGTGTTCAACCTCACCACGATCGAGCAGTTCCCGCGCGCCCAGGGCGAGCGGGTCGGCGAGGCGATCCTGGCGGCGCTGGGCGTCGAGGGGGTCGACGCCCCCGCGACATCCCTGCCCTTCGAGCTCGTCGTCCGGGGGTCGACGGCGCCGCTCGCGGAGTTTCGGGCCGCTCAGTCGCCCGAAACCCGCTGATCAGCAGTTTCGGTCGCCTCGAGGGTCCGAAACGCGCCGGCCGGGTCGGATGCCGCGGCTCACGCGGAGACGAAGCGCGGACGCCGGGGCGGGCGGCGGGGGTCAGGCTGCTGGGCGATCGTGCCGTCGGGGGCGATATGGGCCAGCATCCGCTCGACCACCGCGATGATGTGCTCGTCGTCGACGCGGTACAGCTGGCGGCGCCCATCCCGCCGGGAGGACACGACGCCCGCGGCGCGGAGCTTGGCGAGCTGCTGGCTCGTCGCCGCGATCTGCGCGCCGGTGCGCTGGGCGAGCGTGGTGACATCGGTCTCGGCGCGCGCGAGCAGCCACACGAGGTGGAGCCGACCCGACACCGAGAGCAGGTCGAACGTGGCGGCCGCGGCGGCGAGCTGGTCGTCGCTCGGCAGGCGATTCGGTCTGGACGACTCTGGCATCGAACACCTTTCGTTCATTTGCGCAAGTGATTGAATAAGTTCTATGCTACCTGAGGCCCTCCCCGATCGGGCCGTCGTCGCGAGTCGAGGAGGTGAGACGACCATGGGATCTGATCCCCACCAACGCCATCGTCGTCACTCCGCGCCCGCGGCATCCGTCTGATCCGGACGGACCCCGTCTCCGCGCGCGCCCGACCCGGAGATACCCCCATGTCGATCCTGCGTCCCTTCGCGGGTGCCGCCTCTGCCGTCACCACGCCCACCCGAACCCGCCTCGCCGCCGACGCGGTCGTGCTCGTCGCCTTCGCCGCCCTGCTGTGGGCGATCGTCGACCTCTCACACGGCGTCCTGGCCCCCTTCGATCCGAGCCAGAACGTCGCGGCCGTCTCGACAGACCTCGCGACCCTCCCCTACAACGCCGCGCGCTCACTGCTGCGGATGTTCGTCGGACTCGCCCTGTCGCTCGTCTTCACCTTCGTCTACGCGACGGTCGCCGCTCGCTCCCGCCGGGCCGAGAAGGTCCTCATCCCGATCCTCGACATCCTGCAGTCGGTGCCGGTGCTCGCCTTCCTGTCGGTCACGCTCTCGGTGTGGCTCGTGCTGTTCCCGAACTCCGAACTGGGCGTCGAGTGCGCGGCGGTGTTCGCGATCTTCACGAGCCAGGCCTGGAACATGACGTTCGCGTTCTACGGGGCACTGACCAGTCAGCCGCGCGAGCTCGACGAGGCCGCGCGGCTGCTGCGCCTGACCCGGTGGCAGCGGTTCTGGAAGCTGGACGTGCCGAGCGGCATGATCCCGCTCGTCTGGAACGGGATGATGAGCTTCGGCGGCGCCTGGTTCTTCCTCGTGGCGAGCGAGGTGATCTCCGTCAACAACCACACCTACGCCCTCCCCGGCATCGGCTCGTTCGTCGCCTCCGCGACCGCGGAGCAGAACATCCCGGCACTGCTGGCGGCGATCGTCACGATGGTGGTCATGGTGGTCAGCGTCAACGCACTGTTCTGGAGCCCGCTGACCGCGTGGGCGGAGCGTTTCCGCACGGGCGACACCGCCCCGGCATCCGCGCCGCGCTCGATCACGCTCGACGTGCTGCGCCACTCCGGCCTCCCGGCGTTGCTCGGACGCGCGCTCCGTCCGCTGCGGGAGGGGGTCGACCGTGCCATGCGCGTGTTCGGCGTGGCCGACGTCCCGCTCTCGGTCCCCCGCGGACGCCGCCGCGTGGGGGATGTGGTGTTCGGCCTCGCGGTCGTCGCACTCGTCGTCTGGGGCGCCGTGACGATGACCCGCGCGATCTCCGCGTCGGTCGGCCTGGGCGAGTTCGGCGTCGCCGCAGGGCTCGGGCTCGTGACGTTCGCGCGCGTGCTGGTGCTGGTCGCGGCGGGGACGCTGGTCTGGGTGCCCATCGGCGTGTGGATCGGGATGAATCCGCGCGTGACCCGCATCGCGCAACCGATCGTCCAAGTGCTCGCGAGCTTCCCCGCCAACTTCCTCTTCCCGTTCGTGACGATCCTGCTCATCCAGACGGGGGTCTCACTCGACGTCGGCGGCATCTTCCTCATGTCCCTCGGCGCGCAGTGGTACATCCTCTTCAACGTCATCGCCGGCGCCTCGGCGATCCCCGGCGACCTGCGCGAGGCGTCCACACACCTCGGTCTCAGCCGCTGGCTGCGCTGGCGCACCGTCATCCTGCCGGCCGTGTTCTCCTCCTGGGTGACGGGCGGCATCGCCGCCGCCGGCGGCGCGTGGAACGCCTCGATCGTCGCGGAGGTCGTCTCCTACGGCGACACGACCCTCCGGGCCACCGGCCTCGGCTCCTACATCTCCCAGGCGACGTCCACCGGCGACAGCGCCCGCATGTACGTCGGCGTCATCGTCATGAGCGTGTTCGTCGTCGCCCTCAACAGGATGCTGTGGCGCCCGCTGTACCGCCTGGCTCAGACCCGCTTCCAGGTCGGGTGAGCCCCGGCATCCGCCCGCCCCGCCCCGAAGACCGCTCCCCCGCACACAACCGCAACCAAGGAGGTGCCGCCATGGCACGCACGCTCTCCCGTCCCACGTCCGGCCCGCACACCGGGACCGGCCCCCTCATCGAGGTCGACCAGGTCACGAAGACCTACCCCGTCGGCCGCGGCGCCGCCGACTTCACGGTGCTCGACGAGGTGTCGCTCACCCTGAACGAGGGCGAGGTCGTGGCCCTGCTCGGCAAGTCCGGCTCCGGCAAGTCGACCCTGCTGCGGATGATCGCCGGCCTCATCGCCCCGACCGCCGGCGAGGTGCGCTGCCGCGGCGAGCGCCTCCGCGGCGCGAACCCCGCGGTGGGCATGGTGTTCCAGTCGTTCGCGCTGATGCCGTGGCTCACCGTGCAGGACAACGTCGAGCTGGGTCTGCAGGCCCGGGGGGTCCCGCGAGAGGAGCGGCGCGCTCGGGCGCTGGAGGCGATCGACGTCATCGGCCTCGACGGCTTCGAGTCGGCCTACCCGCGGGAGCTGTCGGGCGGGATGCGTCAGCGCGTCGGCTTCGCCCGTGCGCTCGTGCTGCGCCCCGACGTGCTGCTGATGGACGAGCCGTTCTCGGCGCTCGACGTCCTCACGGCCGAGAACCTCCGCAGCGAGGTCATCTCACTGTGGTCGCAGCCGGACTTCCCGACGCGGACGGTGTGCATCGTCACGCACAACATCGAGGAGGCCGTCCTCATGGCCGACCGCGTGGTCGTGCTGGGCTCGAACCCGGGCCACATCGTCGGCGAGGTCGCCGTGACCATGCCCCGCCCGCGCGATCGCCGCAGCCCCGCCTTCGACGAGACCGTCGCCCGCCTCTACGCCCTCCTGACCGGAGACAGCGGCACCGATGTCGCAGCGACATCCGCCGCGACGGTGCGCACCCCGACGGGGTGGCCGCTGCCCGACGCCTCGGTCGGCGGTCTCGCCGGGCTCGTGGAGATCGTCCACGCCCACAACGGGCAGACCGATCTGCCCGACCTCGCCGACGAGCTGTCGTTCGAGGTGGATGACCTGCTCCCCCTCGTCGATGCGGCCGCCATGCTGCACCTGCTCGACGTCGAGGGCGCCCAGGCGTTCCTGACCGCCGACGGGCGCGAGTGGGTGACGGGCGACATCGACACCTCCAAGGCGGTGTTCGCGCGCCTCGCGCTGCAACATGCACCCCTCGTCCACACGGTCGTGGCCGCCCTCGAGAACAGCGAGGACGGCGCCCTCCGCGACGACTTCTTCCTCGACCTGCTGCGGCGGGGCTTCACGGATGCCGAGGCGCGCCGCCAGCTGGACATCGCGATCCAGTGGGGGCGTTACGGCGAGCTGTTCGACTACGACGTGGACTCGGGCGAGCTCGTGCTCGGCGAGCTCGCCCGCGCGGCATCCGCGCATCTTCGCGGGACCTCTCAGTGACCTTCCGCATCGTCCCCGCGTAGTCTCTTGTGGCATGAGCATCGATCTCGAAGCCCTCTACATCGACCTGCACCGCCACCCGGAGCTCTCCTTCCAGGAGACGCGGACCGCGGGTGTCGTCACTAGAGAGCTGGCGGCACTCGGGCTCGACTATGTCGAGGGCCTGGGCAAGACCGGTGTCGCGACGAGCGTCACCGGTCTTGCGGCGGGAGAGGGCCCGGTCGTGTGGCTGCGCGCCGACATGGACGGGCTCCCCGTCGCGGAGCAGACCGGGCTCCCCTACGCGAGCACCGCGCGCGGCACCGATCCGGCGGGCACGGACGTGCCGATCATGCATGCGTGCGGGCACGACATGCACGTGACCGCGCTGCTGGGCGCCCTCGAGCGGCTCGTCGCGACCCGCGACGAATGGTCCGGCACCGTCGTGGCCGTCTTCCAGCCCGCCGAGGAGTACGGCGCGGGCTCCCAGGCGATGATCGCCGACGGCGTGCTCGACCGTTTCCCGGAGCCCGACATCGTGCTCGGCCAGCACGTGACGCCGCTTCCCGCGGGCACGATCGGCGTGCGGCCCGGAACGCAGATGGCGGCTTCCGACGGTCTGACGGTCACGCTTCTCGGGCGCGGCGGCCACGGCTCGCGGCCGCACGCGACGATCGACCCCGTCGTCATGGCCGCCGCCACGGTCATGCGTCTGCAGACGGTGGTGTCCCGTGAGATCGACCCGCGCGAGATGGCCGTCGTCACCGTCGGCTCCATCCACGCCGGCCTCAAGAACAACATCATCCCCGCCGAGGCGAAGCTCGAGCTGAGCCTGCGCTACCCCGACGACGAGGCGCGCGCCGACGTGCTGGCCCGGGTCGAGCGCATCGTCCGGGCGGAGGCCGCGGCATCCGGAGCGGAGCAGGAGCCCGTCATCACGACCGACCATTCGCTCCCGCCGACGATCAACGACGCCGAGGCCACGGCGCGGCTGACCGCGGCCTGGAACCGCGCCTTCGGCGAGGGCACGGTGGTCGACCCCGGCATGTTCACCGGCAGCGAGGACGTGTCCTGGTTCGCGCGCGAGTCCGGCGTGCCCCTGGTGTTCTGGTTCTGGGGCGGCCTCGACCCGCAGCAGTTCGCGGATGCCGTGGCACGCGGCACCGTCAACGAGGACATCCCCACGAACCACTCCCCATTCTTCGCTCCCCTCCTGCATCCCACGATCGAGCGCGGCGTCGACGCGCTCGTCGTCGCCGCGCGGGAGTTCCTCGGATGAGCCTCGAGGAGCTCTTTGGCCCCCAGCCGGACGAGCCGCAGCGGCCGTCCAGCGGACGTGAGGCACGTCCGCCGCGAGAGCCCCGTCCCCCGCGAGAGCCCCGCGAGCCCGGCGACGG
>CANSLE010000150.1 GCA_947647645.1 uncultured Microbacterium sp. | reverse complement strand
CCTCCGTCCTCGACCGCGGACGCCGGAGCGGACGCGGCCGTGCGGAGCGAGCGGATCATCGCGTCGAGGAGGCGGAGCGCGTCTGCGCGGTCGGCGGCGCCGAGGTCGATGAGCATCCGCTCCTCGACCGCTCGCACGGCGGCACTGGCCTCGGCGAGAGCGGCGCGGCCACGAGGCGTGATGGTGACGGGCAGCACTTTTCCGGCGACCGGCTTCTCCGCGCGCTCCACGGCCCCGTCGCGTTCGAGCGCCTGCAGGAGGACGTTCATCGTCTGCCGGGTCACGAAGGTGCCGCGCGCCAGATCCGAATTTGACAGTCCGGGACGCTGAGCCAACAGCTCGAGACACGCGTAGTGCGTGACGTTCATGCCGAGCGGACGCAGCACCTCCTCCATCGCGGCGCGGAGTGCGCTGGAGGCTTCCTTCAGCCGGTACCCGACCGAGACCGGCAGATCCACACCCTCGCCCGGTTGACTCATGTCAGTATTCTGACATATAGTTGCGTGTCAGATAACTGACACAAGAGAGGACTCCCCATGCCCGTCACCGGCCCCGACTTCATCTCCCTGCAGGTTCGCGACCTCGCGGCATCCCAGGCGTTCTACGAGAACCTCCTCGGCCTCGTGCGCTCGCCGGCAGGGCCCCCGCACGCCGTCGTCTTCGCAACGGCGCCGATCGCGTTCGCCGTGCGCGACATCGTCGATGACGCCGTGCGGGATGCCGCGACCCACCCCGGGACGGGCATCGCCCTCTGGTTGCACGCCACCGACGTACAGGAGATCCACGATGCCCTCGTCGCCGCGGGCCACGAGATCGTGGCACCCCCGATCGACGGCCCGTTCGGCCGCACGTTCACCTTCGCCGACCCCGACGGCTACCGCGTGACGCTTCACGATCGCGCCTGACGTCGGCGTCTGCGGCCGGGACGCCGAGAGGGATGCCGCCGTCAGCGCAAGCCGAAGTGGTCGAGTTCGGCCTCGTCGAGCATGCGGGAGCGGATCAGGAAACGCATGCCGGTCGGGCCCTCGACACTGAAGCCGGCGCCGCGCCCCGGGACGACGTCGATCGTCAGATGCGTGTACTTCCAGTAGGCGAACTGCGCCTCCGAGATGAAAACCTCGATCGGATCGTCCAAGCCCACGTCGAGGTCGCCGAGCTTCACATCCGACGGCCCGGTGAGGAACATCCCGACCGGATAGCACATCGGTGCGCTGCCGTCGCAGCATCCCCCGGACTGGTGGAACATGAGCTTGCCGTGCTGCGCCGTGAGCTGGCGCAGCAGCGCCGCCGCGGCATCCGTGACCGCGACCCGACTGACAGTGGTGGTCATCGCTCGACCTTTCCCGCCGGACACGACCCGGTGCCCGAGGCGCTCGTGCGTCCCGTGCGCCGGGTCGTCCTCGGCGACGGGGCTCAGAAGAAGCCCATCGCCCCTTCGGCATACGACACCAGCAGGTTCTTGGTCTGCTGGTAGTGGTCGAGCATCTTGAGGTGGTTCTCGCGCCCGATGCCCGACTGCTTGTACCCGCCGAACGCCGCGTGCGCGGGGTACTGGTGGTAGGTGTTCGTCCACACGCGACCGGCCTCGATGCCGCGGCCGGCGCGGTACATCGTGTCGGCCGACCGGCTCCACACGCCCGCACCCAGACCGTAGAGCGTGTCGTTCGCAGTCTGGATGGCGTCGTCGAACCCGTCGAAGCTCGTCACCGAGACGACCGGGCCGAAGATCTCCTCCTGGAAGATCCGCATGCTGTTCTGGCCCTCGAACACCGTCGGCGCCACGTAGTAGCCCCCACTGAGCTCACCGCCGAGGTCCACCCGCTCGCCGCCGGCGAGGAGCTTGGCCCCCTCCGCCTTCCCGATCTCGATGTAGCTGAGGATCTTCTCGAGCTGGTCGTTCGACGCCTGGGCGCCGATCATGGTGGCGGGATCGAGCGGGTTGCCCTGGATGATCTTGCCGACCCGCTCCAGGCCGTCGCCGAGGAACTGATCGTAGATGGACCGCTGGATGAGTGCTCGGGACGGGCATGTGCACACCTCGCCCTGGTTGAGCGCGAAGAACGTGAAGCCCTCCAGCGCCTTGTCGTAATAGGCGTCACGCTCCCGGGCGACGTCCTCGAAGAAGACGTTCGCACTCTTGCCGCCGAGCTCGAGCGTGACCGGGATGAGGTTCTGCGACGCGTACTGCATGATGAGGCGCCCGGTCGTGGTCTCACCCGTGAACGCGACCTTGCGGATGCGCTTGTGCTGCGCGAGCGGCGCGCCCGCCTCGATGCCGAACCCGTTGACGATGTTCACGACGCCGGCCGGCAGCAGGTCGCCGATGATGTCGAAGAGGAACAGGATGGATGCCGGGGTCTGCTCGGCCGGCTTCAGCACGACGCAGTTGCCGGCGGCGAGCGCCGGAGCGAGCTTCCACGTGGCCATGAGGATCGGGAAGTTCCACGGGATGATCTGGCCGACCACACCGAGCGGCTCGTGGAAGTGGTACGCGACGGTGTCTTCGTCGATCTGACTGAGCGTGCCCTCCTGCGCCCGCAGCACGCCCGCGAAGTAGCGGAAGTGGTCGATCGCGAGCGGGATGTCGGCAGCGAGCGTCTCGCGCACCGGCTTGCCGTTCTCCCACGTCTCGGCGACCGCGATCTTCTCGAGGTTCGCCTCGATACGGTCGGCGATCTTGTTGAGGATGTTCGCGCGGTCGGCCGGCGTCGTCTTCTTCCACGACTCGAATGCCTTCCACGCGACGTCGACCGCGCGGTCGATGTCCTCCGCGGTGCCGCGGCCGACCTCGGTGAACGGCGTGCCGGTGACCGGCGTGATGTTCTCGAAGTACTGCCCCTTGATCGGCTCGACGAACTCGCCGCCGATGTAGTGCCCGTACCGCGGACGGTACTCGGCGATCGCGCCGCGCTGGCCCGGAGCGGCGTAGACGCTCGAGACGCCCTCTTCGACGATGGTCATGATGTCCCCTTCGACAGTGCATGGTCCGCGGCATCCCTCGCCGCGTTCGGATGCGTTGACGTTACGCACCGCAACGTTGCATCGCGTTGCGTGGGTTGTGCCGCGGCATCCGCCCCCCGCTTCCGCCCGTGAGACACACGTTGCGTGCCGAGACACCGCTGCGTGGGGTGTTTTTCGCGGCGCGAGTGGTTTCTCGCGGCGGATGCCGGGGGTCAGTCGTGGGCGAGGGCGGCGAGCCAGCGGCGAGCGGCGTCGCGCAGGGCGTCCGCGTCACCCGCGGGCAGGAGCGCGACCAGGCGGTGCTCGTTGGCGAGGTGCGCCGTGAAGGCCCGGTCGATGAGGTCCACGCCCGCGGGCGTGAGCCGCACGAGGCGGCGACGGCGATCGTCCTCGGCATCCGCCCGGACGACGAGGCCGCGTTCGATCAGACGGTCGACGCGCTTGGTGAGCCCGCCCGTGGTGACCATCGTGTGATCGGCCAGCTCGCCCGCCGGCAGCTCGTACGGCGCACCGGCACGGCGAAGGGATGCCAGGAGGTCGAACTCCGCCTCGCTCAGCCCGAACTGCGCGTAGACGGCGGTCAGCTCCGCCGTCAGCGCCGCGGCCAGGCGATGGAGGCGGCCGATCACGCCCTGCGGCGACGGATCGAGATCGGGGCGTTCGCGGCGCCACTGCTCCTGGACGAGGTCGACGTGATCGTGCACGCCGTCGACTTTACCTTCCACGGAAGCTATATTCTCTTCCGTGGAAGATAAAACGGCGCGATGGGTTCTCCTGACGGCGATCGCCCCCGTCGCCTGGGGGAGCACCTACTTCGTGACGCGTCACCTGCTGCCGCCCGACGCGGCGTTGTGGGGCGCCGTGATCCGGTGCCTGCCGGCCGGGGTGCTGGTGCTGCTGGTCACCCGGCGACTGCCGCGCGGGGCGTGGTGGTGGCGGTCGGTCGTGCTGGGCGCGCTCACGGTCGGCGGGTTGAACGTCCTCGTCTACGTCGCGGCCCAACGCCTCGCGACGAGCCTCGCCGCCACGATCATGTCGACTTCCGCCGCCGCGCTGCTGGTGCTGAGCTGGATCGTGCTCGGACAGCGCCCCGCCCTGCGCGCGGCCGCCGGGGCGGTCCTCGGCATCCTCGGCGTCGTCGTCATGCTGCAGCCCGGGGGCGGCGAGGCCGACGGGTGGGGCATCGCGGCATCCGTGCTCGCCATGCTCTCCTCGTCGCTGGGATTCGTCCTCACGCGCCGCTGGGGCGCCGACATCCCGCCGCTGACGATGACGGCGTGGCAGCTCATCGCCGGCTCCCTGGTCGTCGCGCCGCTCGCGATCGCGGTCGAGGGGGCGCCGCCCGCCCTGGACGCACCGGCGCTGCTCGGGTTCGCGTACGTCATCCTGGTGGCGACGGCGATCGCCTACGCGGCGTGGTTCACGGGGCTCGCCCGCCTTCCCGGTGCGGTCGTCGGGGTGATCGGACTGCTCAACCCCGTCACCGGCGTGCTGCTCGGCGTCTGGCTCGCGCATGAGCCGTTCGGCCCGGCGCAGCTGATCGGCCTCGCGCTCGTCGTGGTGGGGGTGCTCGCCGGCACGCTGACGCGACCACGGACGGCCGCGCTCGAACCCGCCGGACCTGCCTCACCCGCCTCCGCGGAACCCGCCAGCCCCACCTCCGTGGAGCTCAGAGCCGGGAATCCACCGCGCGGGTGAGAGCGAGGAAGCGTCCGTGGTCGCCCAGGTCGTCCAGCAGCACGGCACGCCCGTCCGGTCCCGCGAGCGGGATCTGCCAGTTCGGGTACTCGCGGTCGGTTCCGGGCTGGTTCTGCGCGCGGCGCTCCCCGACGACATCCACCAGCGCCACCCCGAGCAGCTGGGAGGGGGATGCCGTGATCAGCGCGTTCAGTGCCTCGATCACCTCCGCCTCCGACGGGTCGGCGCCCAGCAGCCCGCGGTCGCGCAGCAGCGCCAGCATGGTCGCACGCTCGGCATCCGCCTCGGCGAGCTCGTCCTCGACGGGGCGGGTGAGCAGACCGAGGCGCGCGCGGAGGGCGACGTGCTCGTCGGCCAGATATCCCGCGGTCGGGGGCAGATCGTGCGTGTTGACGGTGGCCAGCAGCGCCCGCCGGTACTGCTCCGGCGGCCGGAAGCCGTCGCCCTCGCGCTCGAACCACAGCACCGACGTACCGAGCACACCCCGCGACGACAGGTAGTCGCGCATCCACGGCTCGACATTGCCGAGGTCCTCGCCGATGAGCACGGCGCCGGCGCGGTGGGCCTCGAGCAGCAGCACGCCGATCATCGCCTCGTGGTCGTAGCGCACGTAGGTGCCGGCCGCGGGGCCCAGCGCGGAGGGAATCCACCAGAGCCGGAAGAGCCCGATCACGTGATCGATCCGCAGGGCGCCGGCATGCCGCAAAAGCGTGCGGATCATGTCGCGCAGCGGCGCATAGCCCGCCTCGGCGAGCGCGCGCGGCAGCCAGGGCGGCTGGTTCCACGTCTGGCCCTGCTGGTTGTACATGTCCGGCGGCGCGCCGACCGCCATGCCGGTCGCGTACATCTCCCGCAGCGACCACGCGTCCGACCCCTGCGGGTGCACGCCCACGGCGAGGTCGTGCATGATGCCGATCGCCATGCCCGCCGCCTTCGCGGCGGCCTGCGCGTCGGCCACCTGCTGGTCGGCGATCCACTGCAGCCACACGTGGAACGCGACACGGTCGGCCAGGCGCGTGCGCAGCGCAGCGACCAGCGGGGAACGGATGTCGTCGACCTCGACGGGTCGCTCGCGACCGAGGTAGTGCTCCTCGAGCGCGCACCAGAGGGCGAAGTCCTGCAGCGGCTGCCCCTCGCGCGCGGCGAAAGCGCTGAGCTCGGCGCGGCGCGAGGGCGAGAGCGGCACCGTGAAGATCGCGTCCAGGGCGACCCGCTTGGCGGCCCAGACGGCGTCGCGGTCGATGCGACCGGCATCCCCGTTCATCGCCGCGACGGGGCCGCGAGCGGCCTCGACGACGGCCCGCTCGGTGGGTGTCAGGGAGGCGACCTCGCGGATGTCCTCGGGACGCACGTACAGCGGTGCCAGGAACCGACGGGTCGCGGGGCGGTACGGCGACGGCTCGATCGGGCTGGTCACCTCGGCCGCGTGCACGGGGTTGATGAGCAGGAAGTCGGCGCCGCGCTCGCCCGCGATCGCCGCGAGGTCGGCGAGGTCGGCGAAGTCCCCGAGGCCCCACGATGCCCGGGAGCGGACGGAGTACAGCTGCGCCATGAGGCCCCAGCCGCGCGTACGCCCGCCACGGGCGGGCGGGTCGCCGAGGCGATCGGGCGTGATCACGAAGGGAGCGGATGCCGTGCGGTCGGCCTCGGCGCCGCCGAACGGGCGCTGCTC